>NZ_JBBPHP010000100.1:0-1686 GCF_038039535.1 Catalinimonas locisalis
TTCTGACTAACGTCAAATTTGGTGCTTATTATCAAGTAGTTGCAAAGCCCACATCTTCAGGCTTTAGCTCCAATTTAGCAATGTTTTTCCTGATACGCTGTACAAGCTTGAGCTTTCTCTTCTGATCCAAAAACAGATACTCAGTTGGTGGATTATATTGCATCTTCCTGGTCACCATATTCCACAAGATTACTGCCAGCTTTCTTGCTGTGGCACTCACAGCAGCTTGCCTTCCTTTCCTGAAAGCTACTCTTTTAAAAAAGTTTGATAGATGTGTGTCTTTTAGATTACCAATAGCATTGGCTGCCTGTCGCAAAGCAATCTTGAGTCGGTTACTTCCTTTGGGTATTCTACTGCTCAATACTCTTCCCCCAGATATCTTATTGTTGGGTGCCAGTCTCAACCAGGAAGTAAACTGCTTGGCTGTCGGAAATTTCTTGAAGCCTTCCGGACCGACCTCGCTCATGATAGTAAGTATAGTAGAATGGCTCATTCCCTCCACTTTCATCAAATCTACTCCTTCAAAGTACTGATATGCTGCCTGATTTAGATCCAGATGCTTTACAGCATTCTTGTTCACTCGCTTATAAGGCTTCTTCTCAGCCACTAATTCTGCTTTCTCCGGATAAATATTGATCTGCTGCTTAACAAACCTGGAAATCTGCCTATCGCATTGATCTATCTTTTTCTGAAAGAAGAGATAACTCTCATATTCCTGTTTGAGGCCGAAGAGATAGTCTTTACGGTTGTTTCCCTTCAAAGCCAGAGCAATCTCTTCTTTTGATTTTCTACAATTATAATGTCTGTGTTCTGCCAGACTTTCCGGGTCCAGATTGCCACTGCAAATATCCTTGATGATGGTAAGGCCAGTAAGCCCACAGATATCTTTGACTACTACATCTAATCTAAAGTTGAGTAGCTTCAGGTACTTCTGCATCTTGTGAGAAGCTTCTGCTGCCAGATCTATCCAATTGCCACGCTGTCTACAGTAGGTTCTGAGCTGCTCAGTAACTTCATCAGGTAAAAAGCTACTGGTAAGCAGTCCTAAAGCATGAAGCTTCTGTATCCAGCGACAATCCTTCACGTCTGTCTTCTTGCCCTTAGCATTTTTAGTGAACTTACCATTACAGAGTACTACCTCAAAGCCATGCCTAGTCAGTTCAGCATACAGATTCTGCCACGGGGTCGCCCGGCGATAGTTGCCAGTGCTCTCTAATGCCACTGAAGTAATACCATAAGTCTTTAGCCACAGGCATAACTCCGTCAGATCATCGGCGTACACACCAAATTCCTTTACATCCTCTAATTCCTGACCTACTGCAACATAATGGGATCTACTTCCCACGTCTATGCCTGCGCAGTAAGGGTTAACAATTTCCATCTTTAATTTTTTCCTAGCCATCTTGAAAATCATGAATAATGTATAAAATGACTCTAAGGAAATGTATCTTTGATCTGAAGAATATTCTGAACGGGCTTGCCTTATGGCAGCACCACTGAAATTATCAACAAGCCTCTGAACCCACATTCAGAGGCTTTTACATTCCGACCAGAATAGCGCACGAGCTTTAAAAGCACCACTAGAAAAACCGGCTTTACATAGAGTCTATACAAGATAATTCAAGAATGATTATGTGCGTATCGTTAGCTCAAGAAATTAATCGAGTTTCTTGATGTGGGGAATAG
>NZ_JBBPHP010000101.1:0-1677 GCF_038039535.1 Catalinimonas locisalis
CTCATATGTCTTTTTTCCTATCATAAATAAAGATAAGAATCACTCACCTAAAATGGAATAGGTTGTGCAACAGCCACATCCCTTTTCTGCACTCCTCTCCTCCCCTTTTCAGTAATTTTTCAAAACTGTGAATTTCAGAATTATATTGCCGCTTTTTTTCAGAGCTATTTTGCCTATGCTATGTGTCCAATAACCAGGCAATCTCTGGCAGCGTCAACCACTTCTTTGGTAATTCTGTCTAGTTTATTGATGCTTGAAATACGCCTGATCTGACTAAAGAGCCGTTCTATGAGTCTGAAGTTACCCGCAGTAATGCGCATGATTGCATTAACAGCCTCTACATCAGGAAAATAGTCAGGATTGAAAATAGCACCAAACTCTTTCCATTTTCTTTCAAAAATGAATCGCATTTCATCTTTGCTCAACTTGCAAAACTCATGGCTAAAGCCGATTCTGGAATAAAGCTGTGGGTATCGGGATAGTCTTCTCTCAATACCAGGCATGCCAATCAAGACCAAACCAAACTTCCATTGATCATACCAGTGTCGCACCTGTTCTAATGAGTTATAGCCCTGTCTATCTGCTTCATCTATAATTACTAAAGGACATGCTTTATGTGCTTCTAAGGCTAAGAGATTCAATTCATTTTCACCATTAGCCTTATAAAATACTCTTCCGTATCCACTTACCCGCATTCGTATATGATGATCTACAATCTTAGGTGTGTTGCTGACAGGAGCTACCCAATAAACACTTTTGCAAGCCTTCACTTTATTGATCACCACCTCAGAGATCTCCTCCCGTAAGTTTTCATGCCAGATCTCTTCATCCCATTGGGCATAATAGGTAGCTGCCAAAGATTTACCCACCCCAGGTTCTCCATGGCAAACGCCAATATAGCGATACTGAGAGCAGGCTTGTACAAATTCAGCAAATCTGCGGTATTCTTTGGTCTCCATAAACTGAATGTCTTCATAAGAGATGGGTTCTAGACTAATCGTTTTCATAGCGCTTCAAAAGATTAGGTTCTGCTAAAGTTTCCTTTTGATAAGATGGGGGTTCCTTGACAGTTTTCTGCTGCTGTATGCTTTTCAGCAAACGTTTAGTTCGTTTAATTTCCTGATACAACCCTTGTCGTACTTCCTTTCTGGCTTTTTGAATTTCCTTTAAACTCACTGTCAGTTCTGCAATATCCTGACACACCGCTGTGCAGACAAACTGCTGCTGGTGAAAGACACGTATCTGGGCAAGATCCCGTGGATCATAACGAATAGTAACCGACTCACCTACAAAAGCAGAGAGTGGAAGTGCTAGATAACGTAGTCCTTGAAAGCGGATACCTTCACGCTGAACTTTTCGGGGCTGATCCACAGAGCGGGATGCGAACGCATCTTTGAAGATACCATCTCCGGAGCCAGAGCCGAACGGCCAGGGCTTGCTAAAATGAAGGAGCAACTCAGAGCGGGAGATACTTTGGTTGTGTGGAGGTTGGACCGTTTGGGAAGGACCTTGCGTAACTTGATTGAATGGGTCACCTGGTTGGAAAGTGAAGGTATTGCTTTTAAAAGCTTGCAGGAATCTATTGATACTACGGGGTCGCCCTTTAGATTTGCATAACAAAGCAAGACTTTAAAAAGTACTACTTTGAAAAGAACCGAAAGTGCAGGTGGTGAACTA
>NZ_JBBPHP010000102.1:0-1522 GCF_038039535.1 Catalinimonas locisalis
ACCACCGCATCGGTATAGGTCAGCGGAATGGCATATTCGGTTTGCTCCAGTTCAAAGAGCAGCGTGCCTTTCACCGCCATAGATGAGGGGAGTGCTAAGCGGATGCAGGAGCCTTTTCCTGGTTTGGTCTCTACTGCCACGCTGCCTCCTATGGTATCCAGTGCCTGTTTGACCACATCCATACCTACTCCTCTGCCGGAGATGGCATTGATATTTTCTACTGTGGAAAAGCCCGGCTCAAAGATGAGCAAGACCACTTCCTGCTCGCTGAGTTGGGCGGCTGCTTCCCGGGAGATCAAACCCTTGCTGATGGCTTTCTGCCTCACTTTGTCTATGTCTATGCCCTGTCCATCATCAGCGATTTCAATGATGACGGTGTCATTCTCATTGTAAGCACTGAGCGTAATGCTGCCTTCAGCGGCTTTGTTTTGCTGCTGCCGTACTTCAGGGGTTTCTATGCCATGGGCCACTGCATTGCGGATCAGGTGGATGAGCGAGTCACTGATGGTTTGCAGGATGTTGCGGTCAATCTCGGTGTCAGTGCCTTGCAGCTTTAGGCTTACCTGTTTGTGTTCCAGCGCAGCAGCATCTCTGACCACTCTATGAAATTTGTTGAACAGAAAGCCTACCTGCACCAGACGCACATCCATCACTGAATACTGCAGGTCAGAGGAGATGCGGTTGAGGCGGGCATACTCATTGCTGGCCTGACGGCTAGTCTGGCTGGCCAGGATACGATCTCTTTCTATGATGAGTTCTCCTACCAGGTTGAGCAGGTTGTCCAGCTTCCTGACCGGCACCTGTACCAGGTCTGAAAAAGCAATCTTGGGCTCTGTGGCAGAGGCTGCTGCTGTTTTTTCTTCATTAGTTTCTGCAACAGCTACTGTTTTTTCCTCTACTTCCTTTACCTGACTTTTCTCAGGCTGAGGTTTTGTTTTTTCTCGGGTTTTGGGCGGAGTAGTTTTTTTCCTGGGTTTGGCTGTTTTTTCAGGCTGCACTGCTTTTTCTTCTGAAGAAGGTACTGCTGCCGGATTGGCATCTGCTGAGCGGATGATGACTTCCAGCTTGGTTTTGATGCCTTTGTAAGCTACCTGCTGGTCTTCTTTGAGGCCGTGGATCATATTGCCCAGCACATCTATGGCTTTGAAAATAGCTGTGAAGATAGCAGTAGTTAAACGAATACGGTGATCTCTGATCTCTCCGAACAGGCTTTCGGTGGTATGGGCCAGCTCAGCGATGGCAGCAAAACCCATCCCTGCCGCATTGCCCTTCAGGGTGTGGGTGATGCGAAAGATGGCATCCACTGCAGTTTTGCTGTCCGGGTTTTTCTCCAGCTCGGTCATCAGGCGGTTCAACTCCTCATGGTTGTCCAGGGCTTCTGCTAAAAATATCTCTTTGTATTCTTCTTCTTTTTTCATACCGGTGTTATCTAGGATAAACAGCTCATCAGGAAGCCTCCTATCTCAGGGAGTTTGACTACCTGATGTACCACTCCCCGCTCTATCGCTGACCTGGGCATACC
>NZ_JBBPHP010000103.1:0-1411 GCF_038039535.1 Catalinimonas locisalis
TGGCTTATCCTGCAATGAGTCAACAGATAAAAATGAAATTCAGGGCGGAAAAAGGCATTTCATAGATTGTAATATTTTAAGATTTAGGCAACCAGTACGTTAAAACGTTCTTTGTTAGTAGATCTGGGATATTTTTTCCAGCGTTTTTTAAGGGGGATATTGAGCTCATGTGCTTTACCGGGTGTCAAATAATCCAGACTAGCATGTGGTCTTAGGTGATTATAATTTTGTATAGCGTGCTTAGTAGCGTGGTAAGCCTGGTGAAAAGAAGGAAAGCCTCTTTCCAGCAAAAACTCGTATTTCAGCGTTAAATTTGTCCGCTCAGCCAATGCATTCTCATAAGGATCAGGCGATTCCGTCATTGAGACAGTGATTTCATTATTTTGTAACAGACGTATGTACTGATGACAACAATACTGGATGCCTCTATCTGAATGATGAATAAGTGGAGTAGGGGAGTCCTCCTCCTTTTGACTCAATGCCATATCAAGAGCCATCAATGGACCACGTGCATGTAAAGTGGGTTGCAGAGACCATCCTATAATCTTACGAGAGAAAGCGTCAGTAATCAGACTCAAATAACTAAACCTGTTTCCGGTTCGGATATACGTGATATCAGACACCCAGAGCTCATTGATTCCGGAAGGTTCAAAATCCTGAGTGAGGTTTTCAAACTTTCTATATCCATGCTCTGAATAAGTGGTTTTAGCACGTATAGCTTTAGTTTTGACGAGCATGTCTCTCTTTTTAAGGACTTCATGTAGTTTATCTCTTCCGCATTTAATGCCTTTTTCTTTGCGAAAAGACACCATCATATAATGTAGTTTGAGCGTGCCCACACGAGGGAGTTTTTCCCGGATATCTTTTACTTTTGCGATAATTTCTTCTTCAATATCTTTGTTAAGATGATTCTGTTTTAAAGCTTTGTAATACGCATAACGTGTCAGGCCAAACAGTCCACAAAGAACCTGAAGTCCTTTGAGTGGATAGCGTATTTTTAGTTTTTCGACTGTCTGGCTCCAGGCTTTTTTCCGATTTTGATGTTGAATTCTTCTTCGGCTACCTCTATCATGGTTTTGTAAGCTTCAGCCTTTAACTGAGCCAATTCATTTTCTTTTTTCATCAGCTTGAGCTGCTTCTCAAGCTCTTTGATCTTCTGCTTATCCTTCAGATCGGCTTTAGTTTTACTTTTTTTCTGAGCCATGATATCGAGATTAATATGTGGTTGAACAAAATATTTTTCGTGCCAGCGCATCCATTGGTATAGTAATTTACTGGAAATGTGGTATTTATGGCAAGCCTGCTCTTCAGAAAGAAGACCAGCCTGAACATACTGTACCGCTTGTTTTTTAGTTCTTAGCGAATAGTATTTTGAAGTGATCATGCTTAAATGGTTGATTAATAAAGAGTT
>NZ_JBBPHP010000104.1:0-1302 GCF_038039535.1 Catalinimonas locisalis
GATTTCTATGGATTAAGCAAGCACCGGTATATAGTTTTTTTCATATTTCCGGTTATCTCTAACACAAGCGAAAATCCGTTTAATAATTTTATTTCTTACAGCATTGATAACGGACATTTTGTTTTTCCCTTCCTGTACTTTGCGTTGATAATACTGCTCCAAATCACTGTTTTTCATGTTAATAGCAGACATGGCAACCATATGTAAAAGTTTCTTGGATTCTTTGTTTGCATAAGGTGATACTTGACTCTTGCCACGTATACTACTACCTGAGCTGTTTTCGAAAGGAGCTGTGCCAGCATAGCAAGAAAACTTCTTAGGGCAATTAAAATTCTTGAACTCATTGGTAACAACCAACATATGGCTTGCTGTAACCGGGCCAACTGCATCTACTGATGTAACAAGTTCAAAGAGTTCATGGAGCGTTTCATCTTCCTGAATAAGCTTCTTTATCTGCTTTTCTACTTGTTTTTGTTGTTTATCAATAGACTTTACCACCGGATTAGTGATAGCTTTTTCAGTGCAATAGGCTGTTCTATTCAGAAAGCGTTTAGTTTCACCCAAAGGCTGTTGTAAAGCTGTTTTTGTTTTGAGCAAGCGTTTTCGCAGAGTAGTCAAATGAGCCAGTTGCTGTACTACTTCACGTCTAGGCACCCAAAGACGTAGCCCATCTTGATGTAGATAAGCATAACGAGCAATGCGATAAGAGTCAATTTCATCATTCTTTCCCCTAGTGAACCCTAACGTTTTTTTTATTCTTATGGCAGCTTCTAAACAAACTGAGTACTTTTTCTTTATTAGAAATTGTAAGATGTGAGCATTGTACACACCGGTGTGCTCCATACAAAATAGTATCTCATTTAAAGCTACATCCTGTTTTTCTAAGTATTTAATATACTTAGAAACTGCTTTTGCATTGTTGTCAATACGATCGTAATGGAGTTTTTGGCCTTCCTTGAGCAGGGTACAATCCAGCGTATCTTTTGCAACATCAATTCCTACTTGATAGGTGAAATTTTTCATATCTTTAGGTTTATTAGATAAATAGTTACGCTGCTTGTTCTACTTCAGAACCTTACTAACAGACCTGGCAGTCTAAATTTCTATTTGAAGATGGACAAGCAAACCGGCAGGGGGCAAAATCGCTCGATAGGTCTTCCCTACTCCACGCCTATACCTGTTCCCTGTCGGTGTAACTTTTCGGTTGTGGAAATATGGATAACTTTATCAAGTTACCCACATTTCCACAACTCAACAACAACTGATTCTTCTAAGAATATTCATATGTAACAAACCTAAAGG
>NZ_JBBPHP010000105.1:0-1270 GCF_038039535.1 Catalinimonas locisalis
TGGACCTGCTACATTTGACTGGACAGTGAGTTAAGCGTAATTCACTTAACTTAGCTGATATGAAAAAAGAAAGACGAAAGTATGACAAGGAATTTAAAATAATGGCTGTGGAGTTATGCCTCACAGGTAAGCCAGCCATTAAAGTGGCCGAGGAGTTAGGTATTCGTTTAGACCTGCTTAGCCGCTGGAAGAAAGAGTATCAACAGAAAAAAGAGGGCAGTTTCTCAGGGTATGGTAAACCAGCTTTGTCTCCTGAGCAGGCTGAAATCGCCAGATTAAAGAAACAGTTACGAGAAGCAGAGATTGAAAGAGATATCCTAAAAAAGGCAGTGAACATCTTCTCCAGGAACGACAGCAAATCTTCCAATTTATGAAAGGGCACCAACATTTATTTGTTGTTGAGAAGATGTGTAAGGTGTTCAAAGTGAGCCGAAGCGGTTATTATCATTGGCTAAACAGAAAGATATCTACTAGACAGATAAATAATCAAGAAGCTCTAAAGCTCATCAAAGAGATTCATCAGAAAAGTAAGGGTAGATATGGTAGTCCCAAGATTACTCATGAACTAAAGAAGAGAGGTGTTCGGATATCCAGACCCAGGGTAGCTAGGATTATGAGAGCATCTAATATCAAAAGTATTACTCACAAAAAATATAGAGTTCAAACGACAGATTCCAATCATAACTATCCGGTAGCCGAGAACTTACTGAATAGAAACTTTGAACTAGAAAATATTGGAAAAGCTTGGGTGTCAGACATTACATATATTAAAACATTAGAAGGCTGGCTGTACCTTACAACAGTAGTGGATCTGGGAGATCGTAAAGTCATTGGTTGGGCATTAAGCCAGACCATGAAAACATCTGATACTGTCATTCCTGCCTGGAAGATGGCTATAAACAACAGACCCGTAACTACAGAATTGATCTTCCATTCCGACAGAGGCGTACAATACGCCTGTCATGATTTTAGAGATACTCTTAAAGCAAATAAAATGGTCAAGCAGAGCATGAGCAGGAAGGCTAATTGCTGGGATAATGCAGTAGCAGAAAGCTTTTTCAGAACTTTAAAACTGGAATTAATTCATCATGTAGAAATGAAAAGCGTGGTAGCCACTAAAATAGAGATATTTGAATTTATTGAAGTCTGGTATAACAGGCAAAGAATACATGCTTCGCTAGGATATATGACCCCAGAACAGTACGGACAAAATTTGAATCAACTTCAAAAAGCTGCTTAACTTTTTGTCCAGTTTTTTATTGCAAGTTCA
>NZ_JBBPHP010000106.1:0-1237 GCF_038039535.1 Catalinimonas locisalis
TTAGTTGCTCCAAGTAGCAATCTTGATGAAAGAAAGTAAAACAGCAAACAAGTCGGCGCACATATGCATCGGCCGTTATCAGCAATCGGAAGCATTTTCAGAAGCTAGAGCTTGCAACCTTTTGGCAGTGCGGCATTCCAGTCATTTGAAATTAAAAGAAGGCATGTATGAAGAAGGAAAGGTAATTTTCCTGGCAAGTCTTCTGTCGGCGATACCGACCAAACTCGTGTTTGAGACGTATTGACGTCAATGAAGACTTGAAGTTAAAGGAAATCAGGGAAAATAACCTGATGAACTTTCACTGTATCATACATGAAAGATTTGAATAAAAAATGACTTCCACATTGCACTGCCACAGCAGAGATCCGTCGTCTATTACCTATAAACGCCATGACTCTGCCTAAAACGAAGCGAAGCGCTGATATTGGCGAAAATGCTCCGACTGGTCTTTTAGGCCATAAAATGATTGAAAAAGTGGATAAAAGACAGCCTGATAACATCGAGCAGCGGCAAGAGTCAAAACAAGTCTCCGCTCTATTCTTTATATTGAAATTTAATAGAGCGGCCACTTATTAAGCTCCATGCCGCTGCTTTCACGTTGGTATCAATTAGATGGAAGAAATCAAAATTAAAGTAATTGGACATAAAATCCAGAAAGTGGTCTATAGCGAGGTTAATGACCATGATGGGAAGTTTTATTATGATGGATTCGATATCTTAGATCACGGGATCAATGTCCAAATGGAAAATGGGTATTGGTGGAATTTATGCTGGAAGGATGAAGAGTATTTTGAATTTGGAGAAGGAAGGTATGACCACAATCAATATCTTAACTCTGATGAAATAAAGTCTTGGGAAGCCACAGAAAGATGGAATGAAGTTTTGAGCTTTATTGTGACTGACTTTAGCATCAATTTTATAGATGAGGCTGAATTTATTCCAGCACAAGTTTCAATTGTATTTGATAATGGAAGAAGAATCACAATTATGATTGCTGAAGCATTGAATCTTGACGAGTCAATTCCGACACCTCTTGAATACGAATTTGGAGGAAAGATTTATGTCTTCCATAATGAAGATCTATTGAAGGAAATTAAAACTGATACCAACATTTCGTAAGCGCTAAGCTAAGGCTGAAGCCTTCGCCAGCGCCTACAATCGCCGTTAGGCCTTATTGGAATAAATGAAATTTATAGTTCTAATCTTGATTGTTACATTATCTGTTTCCTGTTCGGAA
>NZ_JBBPHP010000107.1:0-1236 GCF_038039535.1 Catalinimonas locisalis
TAAAGCCAGCAAGATGAAGCAGAATATCTCATCAAAAAGTCACATCTTGCCTCTACGACCGGTAGCTTTAACGTTGGCAGTGAGCAGAAAAAGAAAAAATGGCAACCAGTTTTGTAAAATATAGAGAATTTGGCTTTTGGGCTAAGGACAGCTTCTTAGAGGGGTTACTCTATTTATCTGTCAGGGAACTTAAAGTAAAAGTCTCTAATAAAGAGTGGCTTGTTGATATAGTTGAGGATTGGATTTTTGCATCTACTGTTGGATATGTAGGCTGTATACCGGTAGACTTAGATAAGAAATTTGATTCAGAGGAAAAGAGGTTACTGTTGATATCTGTGCTCCAGAATATAATTGCATCTTTAGAAACTGAAGATAATTATCTGACAGTAGAAGAACTAAATAAAAATAAAATTGGAACAGGTGGGTGGCAAAAAATAAACACTAATGGATTCATAGATACTGCTAAACAAATGTTAAAACTGATGAGTGGAGATTTACGAACCAATGCATCAAGCCCTATAGATTACCTAGAAAATTAGAAATGCCCACTGCCAACAACGCTCAGCCACCATACTTCGGCTAAAGCCTTCGTCGGCGGCTGCGCAAACGTTAGGGCACATAGGATTTGAAAAGACGAGGTATATTACTGATATTGATAATAAAATTTACAAGAAATGAAAACAGCCATATTATCAAGCGAATCTGATTCCGATATAAAACTGCTTATAGAGTTAGCAAATAAACTAGGAATCAAAACTAAAATCTTAACAAAAGAAGACGCCGAAGATTTAGCGATGGTATATGCCATTGAAAAAGGCAAGACTGGGGAGTATGTGGATACTCAAGATTTTATCAAAAGTCTTCGTCAATGAACGTTCGGATTGACAAGTCATTTGAAAAAGACATCAAAAAGATAAAGGATAAGAAATTACTCACGAAAATAGCAGATACGATAGAACAGGCGCAGGCTGCTATCAGCAGTGATGCGATTAAGAACATAAAGAAGCTGAAAGGATCAAACAGTTATTATCGTATTAGAATAGGAAATTACAGAATTGGTATTGCGGTTGAAGGAGATACGATAGATTTTATCAGGTTCCTACCCAGAAAAGATATTTACAAATACTTTCCGTAGAAATAGGAAGGGAACACGTGCCCTAATCGTGTAGACGGCTGACAGTCAATTGACTGCCAGTGCGCCTCACACACCACTCAGCGTACGGGTCTCGTACTGAG
>NZ_JBBPHP010000108.1:0-1157 GCF_038039535.1 Catalinimonas locisalis
ATGATCAGTGCTGTGGGGCAGGAGTCAGTCATTGCAGAAGGCAAATCTCTAGGCGCTCATGACTATATCGTGAAGCCTTTTACCGCTGAGAAACTTCTGGAAGTATTGAACAAACTGTAATCACAGTAGCGCATGACTTCTCAGAAGATTAAGGTGGTACTGATAGAAGATTCGGGCCTGATGCGTATTCTGCTGGCTGATATTTTGAGAAGTGATGCTGAGATAGTAGTCTTAGCAACCGCTGCCAACGGAAAAGAAGGTTTAGAAAAAATAAAGCTTCTTAAGCCGGATGTAGTCATCACGGATATGATTATGCCTCAGCTTGATGGCTTACAGGTGGTAAGACAGCTCATGCAGAAAGAGCCTTTGCCCGTAATATTACTAAGTTCTTTAGAAAAAAAGGACCCTAAGGTTTTTGATGCCCTGAGTGCGGGAGCCTTTGAGTTTATCAACAAGGAGCAGGTAGTAGCTTTAGCTAAAGAAGGTCAGTTTCCTTTGAATGAGCTGGTCAAGACAGCGGCTACTGCCAATGGACCTTCTTTGATTTCGCGCAAAATACGCAAGAATACCAATGCCCACAGTTTCAGCAGTGAACTACCCTATCATATTATTGCGATTGCAGCCTCTACCGGAGGCCCGGCAGCCATTGAAGCCGTGATCAAACAGCTACCGGCAAATCTGAAGATTCCTATTGTGATTGCTCAGCATATGACTGAACAGTTTCTGTCCTCTTTTGCACAGCGTCTCAATAAACTAAGTCCGCTGCACATCAAACTGGCTGAACGTAATGAAACCCTGGAAGGAGAAACTATTTACATAGCTCCCGGGCATACCAATATGAAAGTGGTCCACAATGCAGTAACCGGGAAAGCTACGATAGCTTTTATCAGCAAAATGTACAAAGAGTTTAATAATCCTTCAGCAGACTGTCTGCTTAGTTCAGTGGCTGAAGTATACAAAGAAAAAGCAATAGGCGTAGTACTGACAGGAATGGGTAAAGATGGTACAGAAGGATTAGCAGCCATTTACCAAAAGCGCGGATACACCATTGCCCAGGACAAAAGTTCATCAGTGGTCTATGGTATGCCCAGGTCAGCGATAGAGCGGGGAGTGGTACATCAGGTAGTCAAACTCCCTGAGATAGGAGGCTTCCTGAT
>NZ_JBBPHP010000109.1:0-1130 GCF_038039535.1 Catalinimonas locisalis
ATCATTGCTTTTGAAATCGCTTTCTTTTACATCAACTTTGGTTACGTTTGATCTTTCATACTTTGTGTAACACCACCAAGAGTTCTTATCAAACCTGAAAAAATCAATAAATATTCAATATGGGGTGTGAAATTCTTGTACATTAGTACTAACGAAAACCCTAATTTGAATACCAAAATAAACGATGAGTTTATCTGTTTCCAGTATCGGCAATCAGCCTATGAATTAATTCTGTCAAGATTAAAAAAAACGCTACCCAACACTCCATAGCCTCTATGCTTCGTCCGATGGCCTCGCCAGCGGCTATGGTAGCCGTTGCTTGCAAGCTGAATTAAAACACTTACTGCCACAATATATTGAAAGATGAAAATTAATATTATATCCAGCAGACTTATAACACGTATTATTTTTCTTATCTCTTTCACATTGATTTTTGTGGCTTCCTGTGACGATGAGTTTGAAAATAAGGTACCTAGCATTGCTGGCTATTACAGAGTTGAGTCTCTAATAGCGGATAAAGAGGTGGATTTGAATAATGATGGAATACTATCCACAAACCTTATGGAGCAGATAAGTCAGTCTAATTTTTATGGCCAATACATATTTGATAAACATCATTCATATTTGGAAATTAGACCTACCAAATACAATGATAATCCTTATCAGCATATTAGTATTCCTTTTCCTGATCCACATTTTTCCACTTATACTAACTCACCCAATGGAGCTGTAATTTACCTAAGAAATGGCCTGAATGGTGTTGGTTACGAATACACTTATAATGCAAAAACTAAGACTGTTCATATTGACCGCACTAAGGTGGATCAGAATACTGAGGAAAAATGGGGCGGATTAGTTGAGATTCATCAAATAGAGGATGATAAACTTGAATTATTGGTGAGTAAAAATTATTATGACTTCAGCACTGCAAGCTGGTTAAGACTTCAAATTACCGGCATTTATTCAAAAATTGATGACATAAGATGAAAAGCCAGCAAGCAACATTCTGCAAGCGCTATGCTTCGGCCGATGGCCTCGCTAGCGCCTGCAGTTGCCGTTAGGCCTTATTGGAATAAATGAAATTTATAGTTCTAATCTTGATTGTTACATTATCTGTTTCCTGTTCGGAA
>NZ_JBBPHP010000010.1:0-229210 GCF_038039535.1 Catalinimonas locisalis
AGCTATTAAAACTGCCTTTGCCTATTTGAATGATATAAAGCAAGGATTAGGTATCAGCTTAGTTGCGTAACTTCAGTTATTAATTCTTTACTAAAAAAGTCCGAATTGAAATTTATAGAGCTATCCCTTTCAAAATTCAGTGAATATGCCTGGGGAACACATTTATTGGTTCTCCTTTTAGGTGGAGGTCTTTTTTTTATGCTCTATTCACGGTTTTTACCTTTCCGCTATTTGGGTCATGCAATTAATGTATTGAGAGGGAAATACGATGACCCAAATGAACCGGGAGAAATCAACCATTTTGAAGCTTTATCCAGTGCATTAGCAGCTACTGTCGGTATGGGTAATATCGGAGGAGTTGCTGTTGCCATTACCATGGGTGGTCCTGGGGCATTATTCTGGATGTGGGTAAGTGCTTTTTTAGGAATGGCAACCAAGTTTTTTACCTGTTCTCTAGCTATTATGTACCGCGGCCATGACAGCGCAGGAAAATTACAGGGAGGGCCGATGTATGTGATAGAAGAAGGCTTGGGCAAGAAATGGAAGCCTCTTGCTATATTTTTTGCTATTGCTGGACTTTTCGGTCCTCTACCGGTATTCCAGGCAAACCAGCTAACACAAATTTTTCGTGACGTTGTACTGATTCCCAACAATATCATAGCGGAAGAAACTTTCATTGTCAATCTCATTTGTGGACTTATCATAGCCGCAGTCGTGTCTGTAGTAATTTTTGGAGGGATAAAAAGAATAGCCAGAGTCGCCAGTCAGATGGTTCCAAGCATGGTTGTTATATATGTACTCTCTGTAGTGTATATTATATTTACTAATGTAGAAGCTGTGCCTGAATGTTTTGCATTAATCTTTACTGATGCATTTTCTGGAAAAGCAGTTCTGGGCGGATCTTTAGGAGCTGTCATAGTGATTGGTGCTCGCCGAGCAGCTTTTTCTAACGAAGCCGGTATAGGAACTGCTCCGCTTGCACATGGTGCTGCAAAAACTAACGAACCAGTACGAGAAGGCCTGGTGGCTATGCTTGGACCAGCCATAGATACATTGATTGTATGTACGATGACTGCTCTTGCCATTCTTATTACTGATGTATGGAGGACCACAGATGCTGATGGGGTTACCCTAACAGTCAATGCGTTTAACAAAGCTTTGCCAACCAATAATTTAGGCGGTTACTTGTTGGTACTCAGTGTATTAACATTTTCTTTGTCTTCACTTTTTACCTTATCATATTATGGTACTAAGTGCTTCTCCTACATTGCAGGAGCGCATAGAGCACATTATTTCAACTATTTTTATGTTTTCTCTATAGTACTGGGTTCAGTAGCTTCTATTTCTGCCATAATTAATCTTGTAGATGGAATGTATGGGTTAATGGCAATTCCAACTATGATCTCAGCACTTCTTCTGGCTCCCAAGGTAAGAGAAGCAGCTAAGAAATATTTTGACGATGTAGATCACCCAACACAAAAGAAGGTAACCAAATAAGACTTACTATTGCTCAAGCCAAAGTATATCTAAGTGCTATCTTGGCCTAAATGAAGCACGTGAATTCTTTGGAAAAGTAATTCAATCATCATTTAATATAATGCGGAGCAAGCCTGAAGTGTCTTACAAATAATCATATAGTTTGTATTTCAACACGAATTAGAGTTCTTCCAGGAAAGTTTTGAACTCTTCGGTATCATAATTGGCCATTCCTTCATGTTGATATACAATATTTCCTTCTGGAGAAATTACAAATGTGGAAGGTATGGACTGATGTGAAAATTCAGTAGGCAATTCCGAAGTTAGAAAGTATAGAGGAAGCTGAATTGATTGTTTTCCCATATATTTTACTGCTTTCTGCTCATCCTCATCCTGAGATATTGTCAGAAAAAGGATATTAGGGTTCTGCATTAATTTAGAATATAACGCTTGAATACTAGGCATCTCAGCCCGGCAGGGAGGACACCAGGTTGCCCAGAAATTGATAAAAATTGTTTTTCCTTCATAATCCTTTATCTGAATTTTATTCCCTTTTTCATCTGATAAGGTGAAGTTAAGATTTGCAGCGACATTCTCGTTTTCTTCATTTTCCCCACTGGCGTTAAACAGGCCTGTAACAAGTATTCCTCTTTGGATAAAGCCAAATACTTCAGCCTGCCATCCTCCTAAGTAAATTATAGAGATAAAGCTGATCAATACTACCCAGTCTATATTTTTTCTCAATTTCTTCAAAAGCATTGCAGTTGTAATTTTAGCGTCTCTATCAAACAAAATTCATTCTTTATGAAAAGGATTAATGCTTAACTTGAAGTCAAATTTATCTATTTGTGTTAAGTAAAAAACTACTATCATTATTCCTTATTGTTACTATTGGATCTTTTGCTTCCCTGGCTCAAGAATTAAATAGTTTAAATAAGATAGATGCCCTTCATTATACCTTTGAAGTAGAAATATCGGACTTCAATAATCAAATATCTGGTAATACTGACATACTGTTTAAAGTCAAACAAGCCAAAATTGACTCCATTATTTTAGACCTCATTCGTTCAGAACCAAATGGAGAAGGTATGAAAGTGCTTGAGGTTTACCTGAATGAAAGACCGTTAAACTACCGTCAGGATAATGAACACTTAATCATATTGTTAGAAGAGCCTCTTGATAAAGATTATACTGGTACAATGCACATTGGTTACCAGGGGATTCCCAAAGATGGACTTATCATTTCTGAAAATGAATACGGAGAACGCACATTCTTTGGAGATAATTGGCCCAATCGTGCTAGGAACTGGCTACCGGTAATAGACCATCCTTCTGACAAAGCTACCAGTGAATTTAAAGTAATTGCCCCTGCTCATTATAA
This sequence comes from Catalinimonas locisalis, assembly GCF_038039535.1. NCBI lineage: Bacteria > Pseudomonadati > Bacteroidota > Cytophagia > Cytophagales > Catalimonadaceae > Catalinimonas > Catalinimonas locisalis. Next base: position 2,858 of record NZ_JBBPHP010000010.1, read on the forward strand.
AATTATAGCGAATGGATTATTAAGAGAAGAGTCCTCACTCGGAAGTTTTCATAAAGAACAGAAGAATATTACCCATTGGGTAAATGATAAGCCTATTCCTACCAAAGTGATGGTTTTTGGTGCAGCAAGATTTGCAGTTTCATATGATCATCCTGTACAGGGCATCCCTATCCAACACTGGGTTTATGCTGATAATCGTGAAATAGGTTTTGATGATTTTGAGGCAACTGCTAATGTTTTACACTATATGATCACTACCATAGGTGAGTATCCTTTTCAAAAACTTGCCAATGTAGAGTCAAAAACCAAATATGGAGGTATGGAAAATGCATCCAATATTTTTTACAATGAGCTGGTGGTAGATGGTAATAAAAACATAGAAAGTCTTATTGCACATGAAGTAGCTCATCAATGGTTTGGAAACGCAGTTTCTGAAAAAAACTGGGAACATATCTGGCTAAGTGAAGGCTTTTCAACCTATCTATCTCACATGTATATTGAGCATACTTACGGACCTGATAGTATGAAAAGTATGCTTAAAACTGACCAAAACAGAATCTTTTCATATTACAGAAAGTCACCAGACTCACCGATTGTGAATCCGGAACAAAGCAATCTATTTCAGCATTTGAACGCAAATTCTTATCAAAAAGCCTCCTGGGTACTGCATATGCTTAGGCAAAAAGTGGGAGATGAAACTTTTAAAAAGGGTTTGCGAGCCTTTTTTATAAAATATTGTAACAGAAGCGCAGAAACAGACGATTTCAAACAAATAATGGAACAAATTTCTGGAATTGAACTGGATCATTTTTTTCAAACTTGGATTTATTCAGCTGGTCACCCGATCATTGAAGGTGAGTGGAAGTATTCTACTTTTGGTAAAAAACTGAAATTTGAACTAAAGCAGTTACAGGAAAATAATATAATTTACAACCTTCCGATTGAGGTGGGTGTTTATTTTGCAGAAAACCAAAACCCTGAAATTTTTCACATAAACTTGAATAAAAAACAAGAGAACTTTGAGTTTAAGTTAAAATCTAGTCCGCTAAGTGTGGTTTTAGATCCTAATGTAAAAGTTTTAATGGATACTCATTTTACCAATAAATAGTACAGCCCAATGCGAATAATGCGGCTAATAATACACTCAGAAAGTTTACCGAATGATTATTTAGCCAACCTTTTCTCTGCAGTCCAGCTCCAAGCAAAGAATCTGTTAGGTTTCCAAAAATGCCTGAAAAGAAAATAATTACTGTGTAACTCATGTCTTGCTGAAAAATAAAGTAAAGTAGGGCAATGATCAGGCTTCCTAACATACCGTACATACTTCCTTCCCAGCTGATTACACCGTCTTCTCCTCTCACACCTTTTCTAAATGACAAGATATTAATAAAGCTTGTACCATATACATTTCCTAATTCAGATGAAAAAGTGTCTGATAAGGCTGATGCAAAACTAGCTGTAGCCATAGCCAATAATAAATCGGATAACTCTGGAATTATTAGTGCTAGTGTTGCAATCAAACCTGCTACTCCAGCATTACCCAAAACATTAGTGAAGTCTCTTTTGCCTTCATTCTTTTCTTCTAATTTGTTTCTCTTCTTATCATGATTTTTCCACATTGATGCAGCAGTACCAAATAGAAAAAATGTTGCGATATCAGCTACCCCGATTAATCCAAATGCTGTCCATAAAATTAAAGTGATAACCCCTCCTACAATTGCTCCCCTGATGGTGATTTTTTTTGTGAGAATAGCAAAGATCGTAATTAAAACAACCAGCAGTAAACGAATAATAAAATGATTTTTGTCCATCTAAATTCTGATCATTTAAATAAGGACTTATCTAAAATGAAATAAACTTCATTAGCAGGTAAAATAAATTGTAAGTAAATCTCATCAGAGATTAAATACATTCTCAAATAGCCAATTAAAGTTTGAAGTATTTATTACATATACTCATTGAGCAATAAATTTACTTGAATAGTATAATTTTTTATTTGAATTTTACAAAAAATGATAATCACTATTACCATGACTAAATATCGTTTTGTAAGATTCTTCTGCATAGGACTATATTTACTTCTGTTTCTTCCTGCTTGCCAAGAAGAAGATGTAGCTACGGGTGAACCATCACAGGTATCATTTCAACAAAGTGCAGGGTATAGCAATGAAAATGATGGAATCATAAAAATTCCTATTCAATTGGATATGCCTCAAAATGCTGAAACTCTGGTTCATTTTTCATTGGGTGGTAATGCAATACTAGCCAATCTAAATGTGCAGAATCCTGACTTTGAATTACTAACTGAGTCTCCTTTGACAATCAAGAAAGGCGAAAGTATAGCTTTTGTTGAAATAAAAATACTTGATGACAGTCAATTTGAGCAAGATTATGAAAACATAAATTTACAGCTTGAGAGAATTGTAAGTGGAAATGCAGTACTAAGTAATGATGTGAATCAATTAACTTACAATCATGAAATAGTTGAAAATGATTACAAACTCTATTTAGAGTGGGATGCTGCACAAACCGTAGACCTGAACATGTTCATTGAATTACCCAATAAAGAATTAATTTCGGCAAACAATACTAGCGGTTTTGAAGAAGTAACCGTAATCAATGTCAAAGACCAGGAACAATATTTTGTTGATATTTGGTACCAGGGTGAAGAAACACTGGTTAGCTTTGAATTGAAAGGCTTAAATGCAGGAGAGACAGAGAAAAAGTTATTATTAAATGGAAGTTTTAATAGTGACCTCAATAGTAAAAGCACACAAAATAAGAATGAGACTAATTATCAGAATTATCTAATGATTAAAGAAGGACATAATTTAAAAATTCTTTATTAAATTTTTGATGGTATAATAAGGGTTGTCATTGCTGACAACCCTTTTTTTATGCATTAAAACTATCAACTTCAACGTAAGCATTAATCAATTTCTGTTCACCTTCTTTACCCGGCATTGAGTTGCCATGTTCCATACCCATGATTCCGCGATATCCTTTATCGTAAATGTGTTTGAAAACATTTTTATAGTTAATCTCTCCCGTAGTTGGCTCTTTACGCCCCGGGTTATCCCCTATTTGGAAATATGCAATTTCATCCCAGGTTAAATCAATATTACGGATGATATGCCCCTCATTCTTTTGCATGTGATAAATATCATAAAGTATTTTACAGGAAGGACTATTAACAGCTTTACAGATGAGGTAAGTTTGATCTGAAGTACGAAGGTAGAGATCCGGCGTATCACTTAGAGGTTCAAGCACCATAACCAGACCGTGCGGTTCAAATATCTCAGCCCCTCTACGAAGAGCCTCGACTACATTAGCTGTTTGGATACCAATAGGTAAATTACGTTGAAAATTTCCCGGAACTACAGTCATCCATTTTGCATTCACACGCTTTGCCACATCAACGGCCCTTCGGCAACCCTCCAGAAATATGTCTAAATACTCTTGTTTGCCTTCAGTAAGAGAATTTTGAGAATTTCCACCTTTATCAATCACAAATACTCCCATGTCCATTCCGAGATTGGACATCTTCTCACCAATTTTGGTTTGCATCTCGGGAGTTCTTCCCATCATTCCATTATCCTCTAGGGCAGTAAAACCCGTGTCGGCCATAAACTGAAGCTGATCAAGTGGATCGTCTCCAGCATGGCTTTTGAACATACCAAAATGAGGGGCATATTTTAGTTTAAAGTCATGCTTTTCTGCTGGTGAAAAAGCTGAATTTCCCAATCGGGAGAATGAAGTAGCTGCTGCTGCAGTTCCGCTAGAAACAGCGGTTCCAAATGCTAAGCCAGATTTGACAAAATCTCTACGCTTCATAGGTTGTGTATCTATTATGTTTTGTAATTATTCAAAAACCTAAATATAGGGGATTTTGATAAAAGAAAAAGCCACCCCCTTCTCGGGAGTGGCTTAGTGTTAAATCATCAGTGTGGCTTTTATTTTCCTTCCATTTTGATCTGGTAAGATTCTGCTAGTTTAACAGCCTCATAAGCATTTACTACTCCACCTGTTGAACTCAAACTATCAAAACTTACAAGCTTACCTTCTTCACCAGGACGATTCACTTTTAGCTTATCAAATTTGACAGTAGAATCCAGGATAATTTTTCTGATTTGCTCTGCATCAAGATCTGGATAGTAAGAAATTAGTAGTGCAGCAATGCCAGCAGTCACTGGTGAAGCCATACTAGTACCACTGTTACTTTCATATTTCTGATTAGGAGTGGTTGAGTATAAATCAACACCGGGAGCAAATACATCTACACTTTTCTTTCCGTAATTTGAAAAGTCTGCTACAAATTGTTCCTCGCCCTTCCAGGAAGAAGCCCCTACCTCTATCCAGTTCTTGGCTTCTTTCTTAGATTCTGCATACTGACGCGTTGGAAAATTAGATACTTCGTCAATGTTATCACTGCTATTACCAGCAGCATGGATTAATAATACACCTTTAGACTCAGCATATTTCACGGCTTTATCTACCGCTTCTTTCTGAGGAGAGAATGATTTACCAAAACTCATGTTAATAACTTTGGCCCCATTGTCCACTGCATAATAGATTGCATTAGCTATATCTTTATCTCTTTCGTCACCATTAGGAACTGCACGGATTGGCATGATTACCACATTCTCAGCAATTCCTTCCATTCCTAACTTATTATCACGATTAGCGGCAATGATACCCGCTACATGAGTGCCGTGATTTGAATCAGGACCATCTACATCATTATTACCGTAGAACCTTTCATTTACATCATCATAATTATCTCCTACTATATGTCTAGGATCAAAGTCAGTGTTGTAACCATACTCAAGTGCGCTCAGGTAATACTCTTCATATTCTTCAAGTTGCTCTTTTGTAAAACCCATTGACAAGGCATATTCCATGATAGAAATGGAAGTTTGAACGACTTCGTCCTCTGTACTAATATCTTTCAACATATCAGCAGTAACTTCCTCAACATCAAGGTAGGCTTCCAGTAATTTGGAGGAGCGCAAATAGCTGTCTGCAAAAAATTCAAACCCAGAATACTGCTGCTCCATCTCTGCTCTTTTTTGCTCATAAGCATTCATGATCTCCTCGTAGTAAGCCAACTCTTTCTTAGGAATGTCTTCCAAAGCAATATCTGCATACTTTTCCTTAAGCCTTACATATTCGCGGGTAACTTCATAGGTATCATGGTCCACATTGGTGCCGTCTGTACCTCCGATGAAGTTCCACCCGTGCACATCATCCACATATCCGTTTCCATCATCATCTTTTCCATTTCCAGGAATCTCATCCTCGTTGATCCAGATTTTGCCTTGTAAATCTTCATGTTCAATGTCCACACCAGAATCAATTACTGCAACTACTACTTTTTCAGATTTACGTCCTTTCAAAAACTCATAAGCCTTTTCAGTGCTTACACCCTGCACATAATAATTTTCAGCATCCAGATTAAACCAATTAGTAGGTGCTGCTTCGAGTGAGTCTGTGACAGGATCAGTAGCTTGTGCAAAATAGGTTGTGAAGCTTAATACTGATACCAGAAATAAATGCTTGATCTTCATTCTTATAAATATTTTTTAATGCACAAAGTAAATAAAAAATTCGTCATTTTTTTTCAGCATGAAATTTTTGCCAGTAATTCTAAGTTTTTGGAATTAGCTTAGCAATTTACATGATGATAAAAGTGATCAACGCATGGTTAACATAAAAAAATATAAAAAGCTCTTAACTTACCTAATTATTTTTTTTCTGATCAGCCAGGAAAACCTGTTTGCTCAGAAAAAAAATTATCAAAATATCAGAGAAGCACTCTTCTCATCTACTCAACTCACTGGTGATAGTGGCCCCAAAAGTGTCAACTGGCTGGAGGGTGGAGAACGTTTTTCTTTTATTGAAACCACTCAGGATGGACATCAGTTAATCAAAACGTATGACCCTAAAAGTGGTGAAGAAGAAATTGTTTTTAATGCTTCCAACCTCATGTTTCCGGGAAGTAACGAAGCTTTTACTTACCGCTCTTTTCAGTGGACAGAAGATGCAAAATATATCCTGTTTCAAACGAAATTTAGGCCCATCTGGAGAAATTCCGGAAATGCTGACTACTATTATTACTCAATAGAAGATAAAAGCCTGAAACTGGTGGCAGAGGATGCTTTTACGGCTGAAGTATCACCCGATGGTAAGAAAGTAGCTTATGGACATGAAGGTAATCTATTTGTATATGACTTTGCTACAAATAAAGATACTCAACTCACATTTGATGCTGAAGGTCAAATCTTCAACGGCCGTTTTGGCTGGGTTTACGAAGAAGAATTTGGCCTTGTACAGGCCTGGAAATGGTCGCCGGATAGCCGCTTTATCGCCTACTGGCAATCTGATGAGTCTGAGGTTCCGATTTATCAGATATCAGATTATAGTGATCAACACCCTGAATACGATAAAATACCTTATCCTAAAGTAGGTGATCTAAATCCCATTGTAAAAGTAGGGGTAATTGACCTGCAGGATGATAGTCAGAAGTGGATGAAAGTTGACCTGGACGGAGGCTATATTCCCAGGCTGTACTGGACTGCTAATACCGGACAGTTAGCGCTTGTACATTTGAATCGTGCACAAAACCACCTAAAACTTTTCTTTCACGATGCCATCACTGGTGAAGGCAAATTAATTATGGAAGAAAAGTCAGAAGCTTGGATAGATGTCTTTGATTTCTTTGCTGGAATTATGGATCTCTTCTTTTTTCCAAAAGATGATGATGAATTTTTCTGGATATCAGATCGTGACGGATGGAGCCATTTGTACCGCTACGACTATGATGGAAATCTAATTAATCAGGTCACCCAGGGAGAATGGGAAGTAGTTTTGGTGCATGCTGTAGATAGCAAGTCTAAAAAGATTTACTACTCATCTACTGAAGATTCTCCCTTGCAGAGGCAGCTTTATGCGATCAACTTTAATAGTAAGAAGAAGCAAAAATTAACCAAAGTAAAGGGGAGACATAAGATTGATATGGCTCCCAATGGAAAGTATTATCTGGATACATATTCTAACGTGGATAGTCCTACCAAAATAGGCTTGTATAATCATGATGGTGAGCTGATCAAACCAATTGTTGATAATGCCACAGTTGAAGCTTTTGTCAAAAATCATTTCTATAGTCCCAGAGAGTTATTCAGTTTCACTACTGAAGAAGGAGTTAATTTGGATGGCTATATCGTGAAACCCAAAGACTTTGATGAAAGCAAAACTTATCCCCTGGTACTGAATATTTATGGTGGTCCCGGAGCACAATCTGTTTATGATGAGTGGGCAACCAATGGCTGGGAACAATACCTCGCCCAACATGGATATGTAGTTGCCAGCGTGAATAACCGTGGAAGCGGAGGCTATGGGAGTGCATTTGAAAAGGGTGTGTATAAACAACTTGGTAAACTTGAAAGTGCAGACTTTGTAGCAACTGCCAATTACCTGGCCCAAAAGCCCTGGATTGACGAAAGTAATATGGCGATTCGGGGTCATAGTTATGGTGGCTATATGGCTAGCTTTACCTCGGTGTACCGTCCGGGAGTATTCAAAGCAGCCATTATTGGTGCTCCGGTTACCGATTGGCGTTTGTATGACAGCATATATACTGAGCGTTATATGGGACTGTTGAGTGATAATGAGGATAATTATATCAGTAGTTCGTCAACCACATATGCTGCGGATGCCGAAGCCAAATTATTCATTGCCCATTCTATGATGGATGAAAATGTTCATACACAGAACACCTTTCAATTTGTGAAAGCACTTATTGATGCTGGAATTGATCATGAGCTTAGAATTTATCCTCCTGGAGCCCATGGTGTAGCTTATAATGGAGAAAGTTATGTTTTGCTATATCAGCAATACACTGACTTCTTGGATAAACATCTGAAACCTAAAATGTAAATTTTATGATCTCCGGACCTGCTCCGGAGATTTTTTTTCTTTATGCTGAAGGTAAATGATCAGATTGCCTAGAATCATACCTATGATACTTGCGATAAGTCCGGATAACAGACTGGGAAATTCAGTTCCGGCTATTTCAAAACAAATCCATATGCCCATCCCACCTACAATGGAAAGTATTGCTCCCAACTCAGACGCTTGCTTCCAGTACAATCCTGCCATAAGTGGCACAAATAAGGACACCAAACTTAAGGCAGAAGATTGAGCTACCAAATCATATATATTAGTTTGAATATTTGCCATGATAGTAGCAGCAATAGCTACAAGAATTACTGAAAACCTAAGTAACCTTAATAAATTCTGATCGCTCTGGTCATTGATATAGGGCCTAATCAAGTTTTCTGCTAAAATAGTGGCTGGTGCGAGTATTGCCCCACTGGTGGTACTCATAATCGCAGATAAGAGCGCTCCAAAGAAAAGTACTTGTATACCTACACCGGCATGCTTCAGGACTACCATGGGTATAAATAGCTGCATATCATTGATTTCATTCACCACCTCAGGATACACCTGAATAGCAGTCAGGCCGATTAGTAAAGGAATAAAACCAATGCTTAGATAAAGTAAAGCGGATAAATAAGAAGCTTTTACTGCTACCCTCTCACTTTTGGCAGCCATCACTCGCTGGAATACATCCTGCTGAGCGATTGATCCCAGCCCTATGGTAATCCAAGCAGCAAAATATTCTACGGATGCATGAAAATCAGGCGCTGGTAAGAAGCGGAAAAAACCATCGGGCGTTCTATTCAGTACTCTTTCTAAGCCTCCGGCTTCAACAGTCAGATCAAAAGCCAAGAAAAGCAATCCACCGATAATGATTATTGATTGAATAAAATCAGTAATAGAAATTGCCCACATACCGCCAATGTATGTGTATATTACTACTACTACTGCCCCTATCAGTATGCCTGCTGAAATTGAAATGCCGGAAATAGCATTGAAAATAATTCCTAAAGCTACCAGTTGTGCAGCTATCCAACCAAAATAGGAGGGCACCATGCACAGACTTGACAATATTTCTGTACGTTTTCCAAATCGGTCTCGGTAAAAATCACAAAAGGTTAGAATATTTAGCTTGTATAGCGGGCGGGCCACCAGCAGCCCTACCAGCAGTAAACATAAGGCCGCTCCGAATGGGTCTTCTACCACTCCTATCAATCCATGTTCAACAAACTCTGAAGAAGCCCCTAATACTGTCTCTGAACCAAACCAGGTAGCAAAAAGCGCGGATGTGGCGAGAACTAAAGGCAACTTTCTCCCTGCCAGCACAAAATCACTGGATGAGCGTATAAAGCGAGATGTAATAATTCCTACAACAAGGGTGAGCCCTATGTAGATGATAATAGAAGTTAGCAGCAATTGAAAGTATTATGTAGTGTATCCCAAATTATATAATAGCCCTTCAGGTTAGGAGCAAATAAAATTAAATAATCCTAAGTCTCATAATTCAGACTTTCACAAATCAACTTTCCTGTTCATCTCTGCACATTAATTGTTCGTTTTTGAACACCAGACTCAATTAAAAACCCTCAAAACGTTCATATTTAGCTTTTTTTTACTTTGGCACTGCACTTGTCAATAGTATTTATGAAACAACATTGACTTTTTTAACCCTAAAATTTATTAGCCATGACAACATTATCACAAACCATAGATCATTTGCTTATTGATGTAGAGAACATTAGAATCAAACTAAGTGATGAAAGCCTGCAAATCAATCAAATGAACATTCAGAGAAGTACTCAGCCTTTTTCTGATCTCAAAAATGGAAAATTTCGCCGCCTTTTCAACCGGCACAGTATTATTGAAAGATAAGCAATGAGCAGCACCCGCCACAAGCGGGTGTTTTTGTTTTTCATTTGTTCTTGCCTTTTCCTTTATTGCTTAACTTATGGACAAAAAAAGTTAAGCATCATGAAAAAACTACTACCTTATCTATTTTTAATATTTCCTTTGGGTTTATTCGCCCAGGACAGAATTACCGGCCATAATTTTGCTACTCGTTCTGAAGTTATTGCTCAGCATGGTATGGCTGCTACCAGCCAGCCTCTGGCTACTCAGGTTGCATTAGACATTCTCAAACAGGGTGGAAATGCTATTGATGCAGCAATAGCTGCCAATGCAGTGTTAGGACTTACCGAACCTACTGGCAATGGCATAGGCGGTGATCTTTTTGCGATCATCTGGGATGCAGAAAACAAAGAACTCGTCGGACTTAATGCCAGTGGCCGTTCTCCCTATAATTTGACACTAGATTATTTCAAAGAAAACGGATATAACAAAATACCCTCCCATGGTCCATTACCTGTATCTGTTCCCGGATGTGTAAGTGGCTGGTTTAGCATGCACGATAAATATGGCAGCCTGCCCATGACAACCATTCTCCAACCTGCTATTCAATATGCAAGGGACGGATTTCCTCTTACTGAAGTGATTGCATATTATTGGGGAAGAGGTGCCGAGTTCCTGAAAAAATATGATGGCTTTGCAGAAGTATATATGCCCAATGGAAAAGCTCCCAAAAAAGGTGAGATTTTTAAGAATCCATACCTTGCCAATACCCTGGAAACTATTGCGAAAGATGGTAGAGATGCATTCTACAAAGGGGATATCGCCCGAACAATTGCTGACTACATTAAGGAGCAGGGAGGTTTCCTCTCATATCAGGATTTTACTGATCATACGGATACCTGGGTGGAGCCAATATCAACCAATTACAGAGGATATGATGTGTACGAGCTTCCTCCCAATGGACAGGGTACCGCAGTTTTACAAATGCTGAATATTCTGGAAGGATATGATATTGCAGGTATGGGATTTGGAAGCACTGAATACATCCACACATTTGTTGAGGCTAAAAAACTCGCTTTTGAAGATCGGGCCAAGTACTATGCTGACCCTGAATTTGTTGATATTCCCTTGGATCAGCTCATCTCCAAAACTTACGCTGAAGAACGCAGAAAGCTTATTGACCCCGAGCAGGCTGGTATGGAATATCCCGCGGGTGAATTGGAGCAGGGAAATACAATTTATATGACCGTAGCAGATGATGCTGGAAATATGGTGTCATTAATTCAAAGTAATTACCGTGGCATGGGTTCTGGCATGACTCCTCCTGGACTAGGATTCGTCTTGCAGGATCGTGGAGAACTGTTTAGTCTGGAAGAAGGGCACAACAATGTCTATGAACCACACAAAAGACCTTTTCATACTATTATTCCGGCATTCATCATGAAGGATAATAAACCACTTATCAGTTTTGGGCTTATGGGTGGGGCAATGCAACCTCAAGGTCATACGCAAATCGTAGTTAACCTTGTTGATTTTGGCATGAATCTGCAGGAAGCAGGCGATGCGCCTCGTATTCATCATAGCAGTCCTTCTCAACCTACGGGAGGTAAGATGACAGAAGGCGGGGTACTCAATCTGGAATCAGGCTTTTCTGATGAAACGGTGATAGAACTGCTTCGTATGGGGCATAAAATTGAGCCTACCATTGGACCATTTGGAGGCTATCAGGCAATCATGTATGATGAAAAAAACGATGTGTATTATGGCGCATCAGAATCCCGAAAAGATGGTCAGGCTGCAGGGTACTAATGTAAATACAAAGGTCAGCCAATGAGCTGACCTTCTTATACTATTCTCCAGCTGTTACTTTTTCGTTCTTCCAGCGATATTCAGCAGTGCGCTGGGCATGGCTAGAAACTTTTACCGGATGATTGTGCCTCTGAGCGTAGACCTTAGTGAATTCTGCCCCGAAGAGAAAAATTAATCCTGAATAATTAACCCAAAGCAGAATCAGAATAAGAGATCCTGCCGCACCGAAGGCAGAGGCAGGATCAGCCTGTCCGAAGTATAAACCTAATGCAAATTTACCTAGTGTGAATAACAGAGCTGTTACAAAAGCCCCTATCCACACTGTTTTCCATACAAGTTGTACATCGGGTAAGATTTTATAAATCAGTGCAAATAAAACGGTAATGATACCTAGTGCTACAATCTCATTTGCAAAATAAAATACATAAAGTAAAAACTCGGGCAACATCTGACTTATCCAATCTCTTAACACTCCGATCAGCGCAGTGAGTAATAATGATACGATCATCAAAAAGCCAATTGCTAGTATCATACCAAGAGAAGTAGCGCGATCAATTACAATTTTTTTTATGCCTGCTTTTGGGTTGGCCTCTACATCCCAAACTGTATTTAATGACAACTGCAACTGGTAAAACAATCCGGTAGCACCAAATATCAAGGTAGCAATACCTGCAATGATGGCAAAGGTAGAATTGCCCTGCTGTGTACTGTTTTCCACTATGGTTTGAACCTGCTGTGCTGACTCTGGTCCGACAAATGAACTGATCTGACTGGAAATTTCTCCTCTGACTTTTTCCTGCTCATAAAAAAGGCCGGCAACATTCACGATGATGATGATTAATCCCGGCAGTGAGAAAATAGAATAATATGCAATTACCGCACTCTGACGGAATGCATCATCATTTTGCCACTCCAGATATGATTCTTTCAGATAAGAAAATAAGCTTTTAAGCCTGTTCATAGTTAAAAAAATTTAAAGTACTCATGATTAACCTTTTGAAGATCAAAAGGTTAATTTGTACAGTAATTTATTGTATGAATTGATATTCCAAATTTGCTTACTGCTGACTCCTTAACTTCTCAATTTTCTGAGCTACCTCTTCAGCATCTGCCATTTTCTGGTCACCTGCTTTACGGTCTCTTTGAGACAAGCTATGAGCTTCAGCCAGGAGTTTTTTATACTTATCCTGTAGTTTTTCTAATTCTGATTTCTTCTTGAATAGATTGAACATATTGAATATGATTTATTATTTCTAATCAATTACTTCTTCTGAACCTATTTCCCACATAGTCCATAAACTCTTTCCAGCCTTCTTTACTGGAAAACACAGAGCCAATTACTTTTACATATTCTTTAAACGCAGGTTTTCTATCTTCACCAGGAGACTCAATAATGATATTCGGGGATGAATCATGGTTTGCTTTCGCAGTTTTGGTAGTAGCCTCTAAAGCCTGTTTATGGGCTATCTCTTCTCTGGAAGGTATGGATAGTTCATCAGCGCGTTTGAAGTTTTTCTTCGCATTTTCCTGATAGCCAAGTTTCTCTTCCACCAGCCCACGGTTATTGTATGCTATCGCATCTTCGGGGTCCAGTTCTATGGCTTTGGTATAGTCATCAATGGCTCCCTGATAATCTTTCATCTGGTCTTTCACATAAGCTCTGCTTGAATAGCGATAAGGGTTTTCAGGCTCCAGCGCTACAGCTTTGTTAAAACTAATGATGGCTTTTTCATTTTGTCCTGAAAGGTGTAATGCTACCGCCCGTTCGCTCCAGAAGGTTGCATTGTCAGGTACCTGTATCACCAGTTGGTCAAAGTCACTGAGGGCTTTATCAAATTCTGAGCGTTTGAAATAACTCATCGCACGACCATACAGACTATTCATATCCTGCTCGTTTTCTTCCAGCGCAGACTGGAAGCATCTTAGAGCTTCTACATAATTTTCCTGATCAAAGTGATTTTTTCCTTGTCTATAGAATTTTTCTGCCGACATTGGGTTTGTAATGTTTACAATAGAACCCCAAAAGGCCCATAGAGTTTTTAAATAATGACAAATCTTAATATCGGCGAATATAATGAACTGGAAGCCACCAGAGTATCTCCCCATGGAATGTATCTTCAATCCTCTAAAGGGGAAATTCTATTACCCAACCGTTATGTAGGCGAGTTGAAGCCAGGAGATCACATCAGGGTATTTGTCTATACAGATTCTGAAGATCGCCTTGTTGCTATAACTGAACAGCCTAAAGCTACCGCTGGTGAATTCGCTAGTCTGTTGGTAAAGGATGTTACTACTGTGGGAGCGTTTCTGGACTGGGGGATCAACAAGGACCTGCTTCTACCCTACCGCGAACAATTACATCCTGTAAAAATCGGTGACCATGTGATTGTCAGGGTGATTACTGATCCGAGAACTGAAAGAGTTATAGCAATCTCCAAAATACAGGCTTTTATTGAGAAAGGTTTAGATGATCTTAGCGAAGGTCAGCAAGTGGAACTGATGGTCTATGATCAGACTCCCCTTGGATATAAAGTACTCATCAATCGTAAAAATGAAGGTTTACTTTATAAGAATGAGCTTTTTCAGGAAATTCAGTTAGGAGAAATCACTACTGGATTCGTCAAAAAAATACGTGAAGATGATAAGGTTGATGTAAGCCTTCAACAACAAGGCGTAAAAGGGATGAAAAATGCCAGAACCGATTTACTGGAAGCCTTACAGCAAGCCGGTGGTTTTCTGCCGATTCATGACAAAAGTAGTCCGGAAGAAGTACAGGCAGCTTTGCAAATGAGTAAAAAAGCCTTCAAAAAAGCTGCTGGCAACCTCCTCAAAGAAAAGAAGATAGAATTCACTGAAAAGGGAATAAAATTACTGTAGAAATATCCTGTTCAATTTTAGTCAACAGGTAAACTTTATTTATGCCGGGGTTCTATGGTTTTCCATACCAATCTTTGAGGGGTACATGCTTTTCTATCTGCCTTTACAAGTTTTACTTTACTTTTTTGCTTACGCATTTTAGTATCAGCTTTTGATATTTCTACGGATACTATGCCGGTTGGCACAGCAATAATGCCATAGCCTAAGATCATTACCACAGAAGCTAGTGTTTGACCGGCAATGGTCTGGGGAGCAATATCTCCGTAGCCCACTGTTGTCAGTGTAACAATTGCCCAGTAAATGCTTACCGGTATGCTGGTAAAACCATTTTCAGGTCCTTCAATCAGATACATTAAAGAACCCACAATAAAGATAAGAGTAACCACGGTGCCGATGAAAACTATGATTTTGGCAGCACTCTGGCGCAAGGCTTTCCCCAGAACTTCTGCTTCTCCTAAAAAATGATAAAGCTTCAGGACCCTGAATACCCTGAGCAAACGTAGTATGCGTATCATGAGGACATACTGGGTGCCAACTACTATCAAACTCAGATAGGTGGGTATGATGGAAATCAGATCCACAATGCCATAAAAGCTCCTGATATATCCGATACGGTTGCGGGCGCAGTAAATTCTTAAAAAATATTCAATGGTAAACATTACCGTAAATACCCATTCCAGTGTCCGTATGGTTGTTCCGTACTCACTGACTATACTGCTCACACTTTCCAGCATTACAGTAAGAACGCTGAGCAGAATGGCAATCAGCAAGGCTACATCAAAGGCTTTCCCAGGAGTTGTATCTGACTCAAAAATGACATGATACAGACGCTCTTTGGTGGTCAGCCCAGGTGGTAAATCTTTATTCAACTGACGATAATTATTTTATGATGATTTTTCTAACATAAACATCCGGTGCATAGGCAAAGCTTCAGGATATTTTTCTCTTACGAAATTTATTAATTTTTCTCTTACTATGCATCGCAAATCAAAAGCAGTAGGTGCATCTTTTGCACTAACAAGTACTCTTACCACTATACATTTTTCAGTGGTCTCTACTACCTGTATTACCTTAACCTTTCTATCCCAGAGTTTCTCCTTGGCAAGTATTCTATCTAATTCATTGCGTAATTCCTCTAATGGTAAGGTATAATCCAAATATAGCATCACTGGTCCCAGAAGTTCGGAAGAAGTACGCGTCCAGTTTTGGAAGGGCTTTTCAATAAAATAGTTGATAGGCAATACCAAGCGCCTCTTATCCCAAACCTTCACCACTACATAAGTAAGTGTAATTTCCTCTATCCAGCCCCATTCTCCCTCTACAATCACCGAGTCATCAATTTTGATGGGCTGAGTAATAGCAATTTGAAGCCCTGCCAGAAAATTAGCGATTGACTTTTGCGCTGCAAAACCAACGATAATACCTGCGACCCCGGCTGAAGTTAGCAGTGTAGCTCCGATATTTCGCACAGAATCAAATGTCAGTAATATTGCTGATAATACCAGCACTATGATGATCACCACCAAAACTCGCCTGATAAATTGGAGCTGTGTCTGTATTTTCCTGCTTTTGAAACTATCTCCTCTTTGTACACTGTAGTGTTCAAAAACCACTTCTTCCACTACTCTGACCAAACTCAACAGTACCCAACCAAAACCCAATATCAGCATAGCCTGAGAAACTTTCCTTATGATAAGGTCTGTAGTTTCATCTGGAAGTGTAATAAATAGTTGAGCAATATAGAACACCAGCAAGGGGAAGAAGACTTTTGTTCGGCTCGTCAGATTTCTTAATAAGGACTCAATCACCACACTGGGCTTAAGGCGATTGTAATTTTTAAGGAAACGAATAAATACCCACCGTATGGCTAAGCCCGCCAGTATAGATGCAAAAAAGACAATAACTACTGACCAATAAGGACGAAGACTGATATAGTCAAAAAGGACTTGTTTGAGATTAAGAAAAAAGTGTTCAGGCATAGCAATAACGGTTAAGAGAAGGCTCAATAATCTCACTTACTTAATGAAAACTTAGGATAAAATTTAACCTAAGATATTTCTGACTATGGCTGTAAAAACCTGAAGTCCGGTTTCAATAATTTCGTCTGGAAAATCGTAATTTTCATGGTGTAGGTCAGGTTTATTCTGTCCTGAGCCTAAACCAAAAAAACAAGTCTTACAGTCTCGGGTATAATATCCGAAGTCTTCAGACCAGCGAAAAGGAGTATCCAGCACCTGCCTGCTGACATTAAGACTATCCAAAGAGTCGCTCAAAATCTGGTAGGCTTCAGGGTGATTAATTGTAGCGGGAAAGACTTCCGAATATTGAAAATCATAGGATAAGCCTGCTGCCCTGGCTCTGTTTGCAATCACTTCCTCCGCCCAATGCTGGAGGGTTGACATATCCTCGTTTCTAAAGCTTCTTAAGGTAGCCCTCAACTCAGCTAATCCAGGTGTAATGCCAAAACTCGGTGTGCCTAATAAAGCATGGACTACCGTTAATAAAACAAAGTCATCATAGAATACATCGGCAGACTTGAACTCATGCAAATCCTGTATGATGTGACTTAGGGCCAAAGCAGGGCTTTTTGCCTGTTCTGGTCGCGCAGCGTGTGCAGTTGTGCCCCTTAGTGTTGCCTTCATGCCTTGTGATGCAGCAGCAAATATTCCGGGCTTTATCAATACTTTTTTTGCAGGAAAACCCGGCAGGTTATGGAGCGCAAACAAATAATCAGGCTGATTCTCTTGCCAGGCATCACTTTCAATCACCTGTAATCCACCTTCCCCTGTCTCTTCAGCAGGCTGAAAAAGCAGGCTTACCTTACCTTTGGCAGGTTTGAGCTCAGCAAAATAATAGCCTAAGCCTGCTAATATAGACATGTGCCCATCATGTCCACACAGATGTCCTCTTTCAGGATAGCGGGACCTGTAAGGTATTTCGTTTCTTTCTTCAATTCTCAAAGCATCCAGTTCTGCCCTGAACATCACATGAGGACCTGGCTTACCACTCTCATAAGTCATAATTACGCCATGCCCTCCTACGTTGGTATGAATCTTATCAGGCTGAGTGGGTTCCAGAAATTTCAGGATTGCATCCGCAGTGTTAATTTCCTGGCCGGATAGTTCCGGATGCTCATGTAACTCATGACGAAGTGGAATGACTTTATCAACAATTGGAGATAATTTCTCCATAAACATCAAATTATTTTATCAGATTTGCTCTTTTAAGGAAGGCTAAATCAATGAAAAAAATAGTAGAATGGCTAAAACCACTCTACATATTTTTTGGAATTTATTCTATACGTTTTTCAATATAATCCGAGTTTAAGAGCTGCAATGCCCCCATATACTTAAGACGAAAGCGTAACATATCTCCAACTTTTAACTTGGATTTATTTTTCTGTAAGTCAAGCACCAGCATATCAGAACTAGCTCCGACTACTTCAAAGTTTTCTTTGATTGGAATAATATATTTTGGATCAAGGTCCAGCAATCCTACATCCAGAATCGCACGATAATGTGTCTGCCCGTAAAGCGCTGAATCCACTTCCATCACATCACCCTGGGGATTCGCTCCCAGTTCTCCGATAGGTAACATAGGTTTCTCGGTGATTTCAATGATTTGCGCACCGAACTCAAAAACATCTTCTTTCATTCCTGGAATAAGCTTTTCTTCAAAAAGGTTAACCCCAAAATAAAGCGTCTCCCCTACCCTGAAATGATTCACCCCTTTGGGAATCTGCTTATTCATGATCAGGGGGATGGTTACTGATGTTCCGCCAGAAATCCAGGGAATCTGGCGGTTAAATTTGAGTTCAATAATCTGTTTGTACAAGCTTAGCTGAATCAGTTTATCCTGCGAAGGCATCACACCATGCAAACAATTCAGATTAGTACCTATCCCTATGATTTCAATGTTGGGTAATTCAAAAACCTTGGAGTAAAAATCAATCAGATGTTCACCCATTACCCCTTCTCTCAGGTCACCGGTCTCTATCATGATGATGACCTTATGCGTTTTGTTTTGCTTTACAGCCTCATCAGAAAGCCACTTGAGGGTATAGTACTCAGTATTCATGCTGACATCAGCATAGCTGATAATATCTTCAACTGCTTCTTTAGCCGGAGGCTTGATATAGACGGTTTGCACCTCCGAATTGATATTTTTTATTTTTTTTAGGTTACTGATACGGGAATCGTGAATTTCTCTCACTCCCATGTTGATCAGTTCTTTAAGAAAGAGCTCGTTACCGCACAATAATTTTGAAACCACTCCCCAATGCAATTTATTTGAATCAAACAAATCTTTCAGGAAATGGAAATTATGCCTGAGACTTTCTCGCTTCATTTTTATGTAAGCCATGATTTTTTATTTCTTCTCTAGTCTCATTTCTAAATACTTGTTAGTAAACCCTAGCTTTTCATACAATATCTTGGCAGGATTGTTTGGTTCTACATGCAGAGCAATGTTACCCTTAGCCATATCTATGGCTTTTTGCATGAGCTGTTTACCCAGGCCTTTCCCACGGTGTTCTTTGTGCACAGCAATGTAAACCAGCAGATTCTCAGGCACATAGCCTTCCATTCCTGTCTGACACATGATCACCGCACCAACAATTTGATCTTTTTCTTTTGCCAGTAAAGCAAATCCTCCCTGATGGGGGTAATTGCTGAGTGCATAATCCAGACATTTTTTGATATCCAGAATATTATCCCCGAACTCATCTAAATGGTTGTAAAGAAACTCAGCGATTTCATTCTTGACCAATATGGTAGCTCGGTCTATTGCTGTTATAAATTTAAATTCCATGAGTTATGAATATTTCAATGATTTATTTTCTGTTTTCTTATTAGGAACAACGTACGAAAGTATTACAAAGATTAGCACCGCACAGAATATTCCGAATACGTTTCCGTCCAGTCCCCATGGCATCTGCTCCTCAGGTATTGCCAACGATAAGCCAACGGTAACACATCCCCCCGTAATCATAGAGAAAAAAGCAGCTGTGGAGTTACCTCTTTTCCAGAACAAAGCGCCTAGCACCGGCACCAACAGGCCAGATACCAGAAAGGCATAGGAATACAACATCAGATTTAGAACGTTTGTCATTTTCCAGGCAAGTCCTACTGCCAGAACACCTAATATGAATGTAGTCACCTGAGAAATCAGCAAAAATGATTTACCTTCCTCGTTGATGTTAAATATCCGGCAAAGCAAATCTGAAACGATATTACCGGAGGCAGCCATCAGACAGCTATCGGCAGTGGAGAGTACTGCGGAAAAATACGCGGACATCACCAATCCCATAAGCCCCACCGGCAATACTGTTCTAAGCAGCATAGGTAAGCCAGTCTCGGGATCAGTTGCAGAAACATTTTCAGCTCCCAGATAATCAAACATCCCCTGATCTGCTCCCACTTTGGCAAGCAGGCCTAAAGCCACGCCCATAAAAGCCATAATAGGCCACTCAAACAATCCCGCTAAAAACCAGGCTTTACGTGCCGTCTTCTCATCTCGGGAAGCATAAATACGCTGGTACAAGGTCATAGCGACAAACCAAATAGGTATGATAGTGACTCCCCAGTTAACCAGATCCTGCCAGGTAATATTGGTGAAGCTAAGCATTTCTGGAGCTACTGTAGCAGTGATGGCTTCCCACCCTCCTACCGCAGTATAGGCGATTGGTAAGGCGATAAAGATTAATCCCGACATCAAGATGATCCATTGTACGGTATCTGTGTAAATCACTGCTTTGATACCGCCTAATACTGTATACACTACTGCTACTGCTCCCATGATCCAGAGCGCCATATTCATGTCCAGATCAACAAAGGTCCCTGAAGCCAATTTGGCCCCCGCCAGAATCTGAGAACTGGTGAAACCTGTATACCCTACAGCAGAGATCAATCCTGCCAGCAGGGCGGTTTTTTTATCGTAGAAATAGCCAAAAATCTGGGGGAAGGTGTAGAATTTTGCAAATGCTGGATTTCCCTTAATCAAAGGAATCAAAAAAACCGCTGCCAGCCAAGCTCCAATCAGTCCGGTGAATAACATCCAGGCTCCTGATAATCCCATTACAAAACCAAGGCCTCCCAGTCCAACAGAAAAACCACCTCCCACGTCGGTAGCCACTACTGACAACCCAATGTGCCAGCTACTCATATTTCTCCCTCCTACATAATAATCATCTGTGCCTTCGTTTTTGGAAAAAAAGAAAAAACCCACGCCCAACATGGCCACCATGTAGACTACAAAAATAAGGATATCTATAATGTGCATGCTTAATAATTAACAGGAAGCAGAAGTTAAGGTTTGGTTAAATTGAACTATTCAACCGATTAAAAATACTTACCTTGGCTATAATTTTTAAAAGCACAAAGTTATAAAACATTCTCTTTATCTGAAAAAGCATCAATTTCACCTAGCATGCCCTGGATTCAACACTCTGATTACCAAGCCCCTTACTGGCTTTTTAATGGTCATTTGCAAACCATAATTCCTTCTCAGTTTAGAAAAGTGCCGGATGTTTATTACCAAAGAGAGCGCTTTGCTACCCCCGACAATGATTTTCTTTTGCTGGATTGGTCGGAGGTTCAGTCCGATAAACTAGTCATTATCTCTCATGGCTTAGAAGGTGATAGTCATCGTCCCTACATTAAAGGGATGGTGAGGGCTTTTAACCGTTCTGGGTGGGATGCCCTGGCCTGGAACTTTCGGGGTTGCGGTGGAGAAATTAACCATACCTTACGGTTTTATCATAGCGGTGCCACCGATGATCTGGACCTTGTAATCTCGCACGTTCTAAATAACAAAAGGTATCGTAATATTGTGCTGGTAGGATTTAGCCTGGGAGGCAACCTTACGCTCAAATACCTGGGAGAATCAGGCCATCAATTACGACCCGATATCAAAGCAGGGATTGTATTTTCTGCACCTCTGGATTTACATTCAAGCGCTCAACAAATCAGCGAGCCTGCCAACTTCATTTATAATCGTCGTTTTCTGCGTAATCTTAAACTCAAAGTCAGTCAGAAAGTAGTCAACATGCCGGATGATATCTCCACCGAGCATTTTGATAAGATCAGAACGCTCAAAGATTTTGATGATTTTTATACTGCACCTCTACATGGGTTTAAAAATGCAATTGACTATTACAGCCGTTGTAGTAGCCTTTACTATCTGAATGACATCAGTATTCCTACGCTTATCGTCAATGCTCAGAATGATCCATTTTTATCAAACAAGTGCTATCCTACTGAGATGCTTTCTTCACATGAGCATGTTTTCCTGGAAGCACCTTCCAGTGGTGGGCATGTGGGGTTTATGCCCAGAGGGGTGCAGGCAAACGACAATTACTGGTCTGAAAAGCGTGCCGTTTCATTTGCCACTGAGTCAATATCGGCTTGAAACTATTGAAGATCATCAAATTTATTATTTTTTATTCTAAAATTATTTTCATTTACCAAATATTATTTTTCTATTTGTAATAACATCTTGATGATTAATTAATATTTACTTTCACCACCAAATTTCTTCACTATGTCAACCAATATTAACCGCCGTCACTGGTTGAAATCTAGTGCACTTATGGCCGGAGCATTTTTAGGTAATCCGTTTGAGTTTACACAACCTGCCAATGCTGCTTCTGTAAGTAAGCTTGCTCCTCCCAATGCATCTCCCTGGGATTTTGAAAACATGAAGGCACGACTAACATCCAACGAAAACCCTTTTGGGCCTTCACCCAAAGCTCAGAAGGTAATGATGGATGCGATAAAAGATAGCTGGATGTATGCCAAGTTGGGTAAAGACGAGCTGAAGAAAATGATCGCGGATATGTGGGGCGTCAGCGAAGATCATGTTATCCTTGGCGCTGGTTCTACTGAGCTTTTAATGGCTGCCGCTCAATATTATGGAAAGAAAGGCAACAAAATATTAGGGGCTGATCTGACTTATATGTCGCTGATTCGTCGTGCCTGTAATGATTACGGAGCTGAGTTGGTCACTGCTCCTCTTGACAGAGATCTTGACTATGATTTTAATCGCATGATGGATCAGGTGAGAGACGATATCAACCTGGTATACATCTGCAATCCTAATAATCCTACCGGTAGATTGACAGATACCGCTGCGCTCAAATCTTTCTGTACTGAAGCATCCAAAAAGAAGCCGATCTTTATTGATGAGGCTTATATTGATTACCAGAAAGACGCACCCGCAAAATCTATGATCAGCCTGGTAAAAGAAGGTAAAGATGTATTTGTAGCCAGAACTTTCTCCAAAGTACATGCCATGGCTGGTTTACGCATTGGTTACTGTATCGCCACACCTGAAAATATCAAAAAGCTTGAACTCTATGCGACTGATGGAAATGGCTTAGCTCGTCCTTCCGCTTATGGCGCGATTGAGACTTTGAAAGATGAAGCTTTCATGGATTACAGCCGTAAGATGAACGCTGAGTCAAAAGACATGCTTTATAAAACATTAACTGATGCCGGATACGAATATATTCCGTCAGATACCAACTTTGTGCTTTTTCCTATCCGTATGGATGGTGATCGTTTTGTAATGGAAATGATGAAAAGAGGGGTTGGACTGAAACGGGTTCACTTCCGCAATCAGCATTATTGCCGGGTAAGTATCGGGACCAAAGAAAATATGGAATTATTTGCAAACGCATTCAGCGAACTCTCTTGATATCAGACTGACTAAACTTTCTTACTCATTTTTTTCAGAAGAACCTGCTAAGATTTTGGCAGGTTCTTTTTTATAGAGGCTATAAAAAATAAAACCAATCAACCACTTGGTCAATTGGCTTTACGACACATAACATAACCCTAGATTGAGTCATGCATTATTGAGCTTCTTTTACGATTCTGAAACCGCAATTTTTTTGATCTGAATCTACCTTCGTATTGTTAGGATCTGCATAATCATATGCGCTATATCCGTAGGTATTTCCATCTGAATTATATTCAGACACATTTCCCCCAAGGTCATAAACTTCTGCTTTCTCCAGTTTGAGAGGAGGATGGCTTCCTACTGCCTTAAGCAATGAGGACTGTACTTGATCAATTTTTTGCTGAAGTTGCGTAACTTCTTCAAGCGTAATGTCAAAACCCGCCCAAAAGTTCAATGTGTTTTCTTTATCTGCTTCTTTTCGCACCAGTTCATGCCACTTTGTCGCCTCTTTGACATTTGGAAGACGATAAAGCTCGCCTGTCCATTCGCTAAGCCATTTCAGATATTCTGCTGCCTGCTCTTTACTTACGTTGTGAACAGGATAGTTGGATTCCATAGGATCAAATTTATGCTGAGTCTGATAAGCCTGGTACTGCGCATTGGTCACTTCAAAACGACCTACAGCAATGGTATCTTCACCCAATGCTACAACCTCAGGAACCAACTTACCTCTGTGCGTTTTACCATAAAGAGTACCTTCTTTTGCTACTTTATCCCTTTTTATAAGCATAGCCAATGGGCTTTCTTTCTTAAGTGCTACATTCTCCTGCTCATAAGTTTTGAAGAGATATTGATCAAACCAATCCAGTTCTTCGTTCATCTTCCTCAGCTGATGCGTGATCTTCTGTAAGCCGTGGGGCTGACCGGGAAACCAGACAAAGCGTACCGGAGCCTGATCATTCTGCTGCAAGGCACGATAATATTCCCATCCCTGATCACGTGGCACCGCACGGTCCTCACTTCCATGAAAAATGATGGTTGGCGTTTTCACCTTTTCCATTTCAAAAAGAGGGGACTTGATGATATAATTTTCATTGTAAAATTTACCATTCATATCGTCCCATGGTGCTCCACCAAAATAGCTTTGGTCAAAAGAAACGCCGAAGCGGCAGGTGCCAAAGTCAGAGGTCCAGTTTACATCACCGGCTCCGGGAGCGGCTACTTTGAACTTATCAGGGTAGCGAACGGTCAGCATGGTAGTAAGAATGGCTCCGTTGGACCAGCCCATAACTCCGAGTTTTTCTTCGTCCACCATTCCTTTCTCCACCAACTCATCTACTGCATTCATGATGTCCACCAGTTCAGGCTCATAATAATTCTTTTTGATAGACTCTACGAATTCCAGCCCATGATTGGAAGAACCATGATAATTGGGTTTGAGTACAAAAGCACCTCGCTGCGACATGATATTTGGATAAGTAGACCAGCGCTCGGTCCACAAATCCAGGTCTACACCAGAGGGGCCACCATGAATGGAAAGCACCAGTGGATATTTTTTACCTTCTTCATAATTTTCCGGATAGATCAGTAATCCATTAACCTCATCATCATTGTAACCTTTCCAGTGGTATACTTCTGCGCGGGCGATAGGCTTTTTCTGTAGTTTCTGGTTGAGTTGAACCAACTCATTGCGGTTAGCAAATACCGGATTATTCCTTTTGATCTGAATGTCAGCTACAAAGTATTTAGGCAATTGTGATGCTGTAGAATAATCAAATACCCATTTCTTACCGTCTTTTGAAGTTTCAAAAAAGCTCAGATGTTCTTCCATTCCATCAAGTGTGATCAACTGCTGGCTCCAGCTATTACCATCCTTCTGATAATAAGCCAGTTTGCGGGTAACACCATTGGCCAGATGAGCCAGCAATCCGTCAGAAGTCAAAGCATAATCACCCCCTAAACCCCATTCCCAATCTAAGTTTACTTTATCAAATGCCTGCTTATCCAATGAGTAGTAATACAATTCTGAAATGCCTGCTCCATTCCATTCAGGATCACTGGAATAATCGGCAGTAAAATAGAAGCCCTGATGATCAGGCGTAAATTTAAAATTACCAGGCGTCTGCAAACCTTCCAGGACTTTGGTCCTTTCTCCACTTTCCAAATCATAGAGACAATACTCTCCTTTGGGATGGGCATCAGCCGCGTAGTGCGGACTCATGAGCAGGCCAGTGATGAGCCAGCGTCCATCCCTGGACACTGCATATTGGCTTACCGGATGTTCATTGTCGGTTAGCCTCTTGATGCTCTTATCTTTCAGGTTGAAAGCATAAACTTTCTCCGTTGTCCAGTGCACTGTATCTTCCACGATGACTGTATTGTCTTTCTTTTCTTCCAGCTTTTGTTCGTGCAGCGTTTTGCCATCGTTTGAGATAAAAGCCAGTGTGCTGTCATTCAACCACTGAAGGTTAGAAATTCCATTCTCAAATTGATGCACCTCCTTGGGTTCACCACCATAGATACTCATGGACCATAGCTTTTTCCCTTCGTCCCGAGAAGAAAGAAAATAGAGCGTTTCACTGTCCGAAGAGAAGACTGGAGAGTGATCATTTTCCTCTCCATTGGTCATCGGTATGGTAAGGTATTTTCCATCCTTTCGTACATCCAATCGGGTGAGGTATATGTCGCTGACGAACTTATCTTTTTCTTCAACTCCTTTCTCTTTAGTCCAGACCACCAATTGGTTATCAGGAGAGATCTGTACCTCCTGCATACGTTCCGTATTGATAATGTCTTCGGGAGTCCAGCGATCTTCATCTGGCTCACTTTTTTGTGCCCACAGCCATCCCGCCGTAAAGCACAGCATCAGCGCTAATGTGTATTTCATTGAAGTGTAGTATGTTGATTTTAGGGGTTTGGGATTAGAGGTTAATGAGTATGTTAAGGTGTTAAAGAAACACTACTTTAAAAAGGGTACAGGATTTTGGTTCTAGAAATCATCTTATTATGTATTAAGTACCATAACACCCTTTAGTCTAGTAATTCCAAGGCTGCTGCGCTCATGGCTTTGATACCGGTTTTGATGGTTGGTTCAGGCAAGGGTGCAAAATTAGGCGAGTGCAGAGAAGGAAGAGATGTGCCATTTTCCTTCGCTGCTTTTACTTTTGCAGGATCAACTGCTCCTAACCAAAACATGCAGATCGGTACTTTCTGCTCCTGCAAACCAAAACGACTGAAATCCTCTCCTACCATATTGGGAGCTGTCTCCACCACATTTTCTTCTCCAAAATTCTGTCTGAAGACATTCACTAATCTTTCCGTAAGTTCCGGATCGTTGATGGTTGCAGGCGTCTGAGGGTCACGTATGCTTATTTCAGGATATTTGTCTTCAGGCAAACCTGCCATACTGGCCATATTTTTTGTGATGCGATGCAAAGCTGCTACCGTCTGATCTCTTACTTCCTGTGAATAAGAACGTAGTGTCAACTGCATTTTCACCTGGTCGGGAATGATGTTATGCACTGTACCTCCATGGATAGAACCTACGGTAACTACCGCTGGCTCAATGGGGTTAATCTCCCGGCTGACGATGGTCTGGAAGGCGTTGATCATCTCAGCACTGAGCACAATGGGGTCTTTGGTGGTATGGGGTGCGGCTCCATGTCCCCCTTCACCATGTACTGTGATATCCACCATATCCACACTGGCCATAAAATTTCCCGCACGATAACCTATGGTCCCCGCAGGTAAAGAAGCATTATCATGCAGGGCAATTGCATAATCCGGCAAAGGAATTTTATCATACAGATTAGCTTTGAAGAGCGCATCAGCACCAAAGCCGGTCTCTTCTGCCGACTGTGCTACCATTACCAGCGTTCCTTTCCACTGTTCTTTCATTTCAACCAACGCACGAGCGGTTCCAATAAAAACCGTCATGTGAATATCATGACCACAGGCATGCATCACTGATACCTTTTCTCCTGCCGGGTTGATGCCTTTTGCTGTGCTGGCATACGGCAGTCCGGTCTTCTCCTCCAGCGGCAGGGCATCCATATCCGCTCTGATCAGTACAGTTGGTCCTTCACCATTTTTGAACACACCGGCCAAATTGTGCATCCCTAACTTTTCCTGTACTTTAAATCCAAGGCTTTTGAGTTCTTCTGCAATCAATGCTGAAGTTTTCTCTTCTTTAGACGACAATTCAGGATTTTGGTGTAAGTGTTTGTAAAGCTGATCCAATGAGGCATAGTTTTCAGCCGTAAATTCTTCTACCTGAGCCACTGTTGATTTTTGTGCCTGGGTAGTGTGAATCAGGAATGTTATTAAGATTAGGGAATATAGCTTTCTCATAACAGAGATTAAAAATTACAAACGGTCGCCGCCGATTTTGCAGGGTTGCGATTTCAAATTTTTATAGACTTATTCTTGAGGAGGGGCAATCGCTCTCCGAAGTATTATTCATCATTTACTCTTCATTCATCATTATTCATTCACCATCATTTTTTACCGCATTAGTCGGTGGTCAAAACCAAAAGCTTTTTGCTCCACTACTTTTATTTTTCCAAATTCAGGATGACGGGGATTGAGCAGATAATTAAACTCGTCAGGTATATGCACCGATGGAACTTTAAAAATACAGCTTTCCGCTTTGTTCAGCCATTCTTCTCCCAGGCGGGCCACACTTTGTGGAGCAGGAAATTCCCACCATCCTTTGGGCAATTTTTTCACCTCAATAGTCTCTTTTTTAAGGTCATCAGGTACTTCAATTGTAAGCATTGTCAGCTCTCCCAGCTGCCGGTGATGCTCTACTCCCACCAAAAATTCCAGAGCTGCCAGGGCTCTGTTTTCCGCTGTATAGACTACAGCTTTGCCCGGTAAGTTCCAGCGCCCACCATACAAAAATGCTCCATATCCATCCAGGACGGTAAACTGCGCTTTACACAATCTATAGATATACATCAACGATATACTCCGTGTTCAATCTGTCCTAAAAGTTGTAATAATAACTCGGCACCCTGCCGGGTATCCAATAGATCGGCAGGTTTCACATTGCCCAACGCACGATTGGAGGTTTGCATCCAATGTTGAAAGACGGAAGGGCTGGCAAAAACTGATCTGCCAAAGAGCGCTACCTGCGCCCATTGTATAATCTGTTCGCTGACATGAGAAGGCAAATACTGCTGATCTTTATAACGCTGTAAGGTACGTTCACCGATAGGAAGTTTGGGAATCAACTCCTTGAGGGAGACACCCAATACCTGGCTTACAGTCTTGAGGGTATTACGGGTCACACCTCTCCGTGCCAGACGTACCAGATCGTAGGGGCTTTCAATCTTAGCCAGTTCGTCTAATTCAACAATAGAACTTAAGTCTTGTGCATACATAACTGTATATATAAAATAATACGCCAATTTACAAAATAAAAACGAAAAATGGCATATATAGTTAAAATCCTTATCCAAGCCTACTCATTTGTAGTTTTTGAATGGGATTGTAGACAATCATTTGGGGAAAAACTATATTGGAATTTCGTCTGAAGATAATCCTCTAACTATGAAAAATATTTTTCTACCCATCATATGCCTTTCATTAATTTTTACTTCCGGCTGTAACAACGATAATTATGATCCGCTTGGAGACTTAATTGTAAATCTGGTAAGATCTTCTTCGGTACCTCCAAACCCAGTATTCAATGAATTAAACATAGGTATATTCCCATCAGAAACGCTACTGACCAATGAGTTTACACCTGATTCTGCCTTCAAACAAGCAACCATAGATTTAGATGTAGACGAGGGTGAAACCCCCACCGCTGTGATCACTAATATTCTTCCCGGCACTTATGTACTGGCTTTAATAGGTTTTCCTTCTTCCGAAAACGTACCCAAACAAGTGATACAAATAACCGCTGATGATGTTACTGTAGTGGATTTTAATTTATAGCACTAAATATTTTAAAAAGACCTTCACGCAAAATATTTTTACTTCATTATCACTTACATTTTATTTTTATTGCTGCAATTCCCACAACTAACCAAATCATTATGGAGAAGAAATTTCTACTATGGATAGCTGCGATGCTATCAGTAAATACTTTATTGGCTCAACAGGAACCACTTATGGGTTTTACGACCGAAAGTGCAAAAGAGCAGTATGCTCTGGAAGAAAAATTTGACAGTTACCTGAATGCGCAAAACCTGGACGATTGGATGAAGCGTCTGGCCGCTCGTCCTCACCATGTAGGTTCGCCTTATGGAAAGGAAAATGCGGAATTTATGGTCGCTAAATTCAGAGAATGGGGCTTTGATGCCGAACTGGCAGAATATCAGGTGCTCTTTCCCACTCCTAGAATCAGGCTGCTGGAGATGACTTCACCCACCCGCTACAAGGCCAAATTGGAAGAGCCTGCACTAAAAGAAGATGCGACTTCTGGACAAAAGAAAGAACAGCTTCCACCATACAATAGCTTTTCGGCAGATGGAGATGTCACTGCCGAGCTGGTTTTTGTGAATTATGGAATTCCATCCGATTATGATGAACTGGAAAGATTAGGCGTGGATGTAGAAGGTAAGATTGTAATCGCCAAATACGGAGGTTCATGGAGAGGTATCAAACCCAAACTGGCTGCTGAAAAAGGTGCCATTGGCTGTATCATCTACTCCGACCCCAAAGACGATGGCTTTTACCGGGGCGATGTGTATCCGGAAGGACCTTTTAAAAATGAGCATGGAGTGCAAAGAGGCTCTGTGCTGGACATGCCACTCTATCCCGGTGATCCCTTAACTCCCGGTTATGCTGCCACAGAAGATGCTGAAAGACTAGACCGCAGCGAGGCTCCTACCCTGATGAAAATTCCTGTTCTACCGATTTCTTATGGCGATGCCCAACCTTTATTAGCAGCTCTTGAAGGTCCGGTAGCTCCTGAGGAATGGAAAGGTGCCTTGCCCATCACTTATCATATAGGTCCGGGGCCCGCCGAGGTACACCTCAAACTTGAATTTGACTGGCAGCTACAGCCCGCATACAATGTCATTGCTAAAATGGAAGGCAGCGAATATCCTGATGAATGGATCATACGGGGAAACCATCATGATGCCTGGGTGAACGGAGCAAATGATCCTATCAGTGGTATGGTAGCGGTGATGGAAGAAGCCCGAGCCGTAGGAGAACTGGTCAAAATCGGCTGGAAGCCTAAAAGAACATTGATTTACTGCGGCTGGGATGCCGAAGAACCGGGTTTGTTAGGTTCAACAGAATGGGTAGAAGATCATCTGAGTGAATTGAAAGAAAAGGCAGTAGCTTACATCAATTCCGATTCCAATGGCCGAGGCTTCCTATACGCAGGTGGCTCACATACCCTGGAAAAGTTCTTTGGAGCAGTAGCCCAGGATGTAGATGATCCGCAAACAGATCTAACAGTAGCAGGGAGAAGAAATGCCCGCCTCATGACCCAGGGAGGCGATGAAAGCGATGGCATAAAATTATCAGCACTAGGTTCAGGTTCTGATTACACTCCATTTATTCAACATGCGGGTATTGCTTCACTTAACATTGGCTTTGGAGGCGAAAATGCCGGAGGTGAATATCACTCCATCTATGATTCTTACGATCACTACACCCGATTCAAAGACCCGGATTTCACTTATGGAGTAGCCCTGGTAAAAATTGCAGGCAGAACCTCACTCCGACTGGCTAATGCGGAAATACTGCCCTTCAACTTTACGCACTTCTATAACACCGTGGAAAGCTATGCAAAAGAAGTGATGAAACTGGCCGACGATATGCGGGAAGAAACAGCTAAAGAAAATAAGCTGGCTGAAGAAGGCGTATATACCGCAGCAGCAGATCCTAAAAAACCTTTTGTGGCTCCTGGACCTAAAGAGACAGTTCCGCACTTCAACTTTGCACCACTGATGAATGAGTTGGAACAACTGGAAAAGCTGAGTATGCAATTAAAAGATATCCATCCCGATGATGTTGATGATGGCGAATTAAAACAGCTTAATGAACTGTTGTATTCCAGTGAGAGAAAACTGACCAGGGAGGAAGGCTTACCGGGACGAGACTGGTTTCGCCACCAGATTTATGCACCTGGCTTTTATACCGGCTATGGCGTTAAGACATTACCTCAGGTGCGGGAAGCCATAGAGCAGAGAGAGTGGGACAAGGTAGATCAGCAAATAGAAGTGCTGGCCAAAGTCCTTCAGGGTTTCAACCAGCACTTAGAAAAAATAGCAGAACTAGTACACTAGAAAGATCGCTCTATAATCAAGCTTTAATTAAAGAGGTAGATCACTCAATCTTAAGAGACAGGTGCTTCTACTTCTTCTTTTTGTTTGCTTCTTGTACTAAGAGATAAACGATTATTTGTCAATTTGATTTTACTCATATTAAGATAACGTACCAGCCTGAGCTTGTAGAAATCATAAAATATTACGATGACCAGGAAAAAACATACGATATAAAACATCTTAAAACCAATCTGTAGGTATACGAAACCAGCGCTAACTCCTCCGCTCAGGTAAGCTATTGCAATAGAAGTAGTCAGAAGTACCTTACTTCTTATCTCCGGATTTTCACGAAATTCTTTTTTGGTAAACATAGAATAAAGAATCCCCAGATCAGTTGTGGCACCAGTAAGGTGTGTTGTCTTTACTTTAGAGTTAGAAATACTCGCAGTTAGTCCATTTTGTAAGCCCATGGCATAGAGCATTAGTGCTACTAGAACCTCAGATTCTGTTAGCGTCTCTTTATAATAATACTCTCCGTAAACACCGACCGTTAACAGACAAAGAATCTCCAGTACCAACGGAAATGCATGAGCCAGATAGGCATTACGATGATTAAAATGAATCACTACCAAATTAGAGGTAAAACACCCTAAAAAGAAAAGGAATATCCAGCCGAATACAATGCCGACCTGATACCAGTTTCCTCTGGCAATTTCCGCTGCAAGAATTGCATAATGTCCGGTGACATTGGATGCAAAAGCAAAAAATATCATGAGAGAAGCAATGTTGACCATACCGGCAGAATAGGCAGTCAGTACTCCAAGTCTTAAATTATCTTTCAGCGTTCTACTATTACTGTACTTCCTAAGCATTCCTTATATTTTTTCAAAAGTTAGTTTAGCGATTCCCCTCACCTGCATATCTGAGTCAAAATTCAACACCATGTTTTGCTTATCTAGTCCAGTGATATCGTAATATTCTACTGCATCATTATCATGTCTGAGTTCCAGAATATGACCTCTTCCTTTGATGCTCCAGTTGACAATTTCTTCGCTATTTTCACTACTCAACTTGAGTTTCCCATTATCCAGAAAAGTCCAGGTTTCTGCCTGATGAATAATCAGATGTTGGCCCATAGTCTGCTTCACGAAGTCAGAAATATGTCTGTATCTCGCCACTCTTTCAGTTACATCTACCTTTTCATATTCCCAGATCACTTCTTTCCATTCTCCCAGAATTTGCTGCTCAGGGCTTACCCTATCAGCAATCAGGGTACAAAAAAGTAATACCACAGAAGCCAGGGCAGATAGGTATATCAGCCAGATTTTCATATGCTTTCTGTTTGGGTTAAGCTAGTGGAAATCGTATTGGCAAAAATTACTGCAAGCTTACCCTTTTCGGATACTCTGGTTTCTATCCTCAGGTCTACCTGATCCACCATAAGGTTACTTCTCTTAATGAATGGAATTAGATCAAAGGAATTTTTTCTGCTCATCTGCAAATCATAGGTGCTTGAGATAAAAGCTTTATCTACCTGATTCTTTTCCAGATAATTTTCAAAAGCAGCCTGTGTAAATCCTGTAAAAATATCTTTCCTGATGGAGTTGATTTGCGATGAAAACTTATTCTTAATTACATGACATGCCTCATCAAAGTGAGGATTAGAAAGTTTTCTTATCATTTCAGAATGTGAAAAGAAAAGTAGTTCCGTTATGGAGGTAGTTAGATGTACTCCGTGCAGGAAGATGATATCAAATTTTTCCTCCCTACTTGTCATGCTTAGAATTGTCTTGACCACATGCAGAGACTCTATACTGAAGTCTGTAGGGACGATTACTGTCTTTTTCATTTCTCTGTTGATTTGGTGTGTACATAAAATATGTACGAGAGGGCCAATTAGAGAAAGCTAAAATTCATATTATAATGCTATTAGAATTTAAAAGAAAGATTAAAATGAGATTAGAATGTTAGTCAGAATTATATTTTAGTAACCCTGAATTATGACAACTTATATCTTGTCAATAAAGCCTGAAGAGTCAGCTTCTAGTTGTCTTAAAGAGCGTAGACTGATTTTTCTCAGAATAGAGGTCTATTTTTTACCAGGAAATTACTCTTAGATTGAGATGCCATAAATCTACCAAGATGGAATGCGGTCTTAATTTGTCAGTAAGTAATATCAGAATTGACCGATGGGAAGGTTGATCTGCACTGTAGTACCGCTATTCAGAAGTGAAGAGACAATGATTTCTCCATTGTGCATTCTAATAATGTTCCTGGTCAGCGGTAGCCCAATCCCGTAGCCCTCATAATTCTTGGTATTGGAAGCTCTAAAAAATGGATCATAAATGAGCTTCAATTCCTCTTCAGGTATCCCGATACCTTTATCTCTCACTACTATAAATACATTGTGGTCTGAAGCGCCAATAGATACCTCCACTACCTGATAATCAGAATATTTGCAGCCATTGTTGATGATATTTGTCAGAGCAAGATGCAATAGTTGTTCGTTGCCCTTTACTTTGAGCTTTGCAGGGTTTTCAGGCATCAGACTGGTATCAGCATGAATTTTACTTTTGGAATTGATCTTTTCCAAAGTCTCTTTTACATCCCAAAGCAGCTGGTCAATTCTGACCTCACAAAACTTCTGATTGGTACCGTTAAAGCCTGTTTGGGCCAAAAACAACAGTGCCTTGGTTTTTTTGTCCAAAAGCTCCGCCTCGTCCAGTACAATCTTAATGGTTTCTATATACTCGTCTGCTGACCTTACTTTTGATAATGCAACATCTGCCTCTCCAATGATGGCAGTGAGGGGTGTACGTAGCTCATGTGAGGCATTGCTGATAAAATTATTCTGCGTTTCAAATGATGTTGAGATACGGTCCAGCATATCGTTGAACGTACGGGAAAGTTCGTTTAACTCATCATTGCTATTTTTAAGATCCAGGCGAAGGTGAAGGTTTTCTGAACTGATCTGTTTTACCCTTTCAGTAATTTTGGTCAGGGGCCTGAATACATACTTAGAAAAGTAAAAAGAAATGACCACTGAAAACAAAACTGAGGCGATAATGGCAAAAAATAATGTCCTTTTCAGATAAATAGAGTGATGCAACTCAAAGTAGTTTTCTGCCGAAGCAATGACGATATATTGACCTTTATCACTTTTATACTTGATGCCTTTATAATAAAAATGCCCTCGCTCATATTCAGCATCCCCATCTCTGAGAATTTCCTCCATAAAATCAATAGGTACATCTAATGCATTCGCCTCTTCTTCATAGGTTTTCTCTGGAATGATTGCAAAAAAATGATCTCGCTCATGAGGCAATTTCTCAAACAGATTATCAGAATTATTGCTGACCAATGAATCAGGTGCAAAATCTAATTGCGACTTTGCCACTGTCATTGCCCTGACTTTCAAAAGGTTATAAAAATCTTCATGGGAATAATTAGAAATAGAATAGTAGATGAACCCACTAAATAAACTAATAATGCTAATGAATGGAGCGAGCAGCAATAGGGTAGTAATCGTACGAGTTCTCATCTGATTCTATTCAAATCTTATTAATGATGTTTGTATCTTTTAGCTTTCTTTAAGCACATAGCCCATTCCGATTACTGTATGTATAAATTTGTTTGCATACGGGCTGTCTATCTTTTTGCGCAGGTAGTTGACATAAACATCTACAACATTGGTACCCAAATCAAAATCCACACCCCAGACTTCTTCCAGAATGTCTTTGCGGGAGAGCACTTTATTTTTTTTCTGAAGAAAATAGAGCAGTAAGCGATATTCAGTAGTCGTTAAGGATATAGCCGCACCATTACGGCTTACGCTTTTGGTGTAATCATTCAGCAGAAGGTCTCCTATTCTATAAATGTAATCTTCATGAGGATCAGTCACTATTCCATTACTAATTTCAGCTCTCCTTAACAGAGTTTTGATGCGAGCCACCAGTTCAATAAATTTAAAAGGCTTCACCAGATAATCATCAGCTCCAGTTTCAAGTCCCAGTACAATATTCTCGGGTGTACCCAGGGCTGTTAAAAATAAAATTGGTATAGTAGTGTTTGCTTCTCTTATGAATTTGCACACTTCCAGGCCATTAATTTCAGGAAGCATGATATCCAGGATCACAATGTCAAAAGTATTATTTTGAAAAACCTGCAAGCCGGTTTTTCCATCAAAGGCTACGCTCACTTCAAATTCTTCTTCTGTTAAACCTTTTTTGATAAATGAAATCACATGAGCCTCATCCTCAATAAGTAATACCTTTTTCATTGAACTTTTGCAGAAATATTTACAAATGGTTTTTTTCGGCTGATTAACATATAAAAAGCTGAGTTTGAGTTTTCAAAGCCTGATATTACTCAAAAACTCCCTTACAATTACAAAAAGATAAACTTTACATCTGGTAAAGTTAATTAGCTCAAGCTCAATACAGCCAAAAAAACTTGTTTAATAAGAGGTCTTTTTATTTTCCACAAAACGTATACGTATACACCTTTGGTTGCATCTGTGTGCTAATAACACAGATTTTAATTCTATTTTAATATGTAATACCAAGGTAGAATGACCTCTTTATGAAAAGAAAGTTGGTATAATGTGTACACTTTTCTGTCAGCTTATACATTCCACCAATAGGTCAGCTTCAAAACTAAAGCGCGATTTCTAACGCCTAAAGGTTCAGGAAAATAATTGTCCGTATAGACTATGAACAAATCAGAGGCTGGCTGGTAACGCCACTGCAGACGTGTGTTCAGATTAATATTATCCAACTGCTGATTGTATTGCAAAAAGGCTGTTATAAATAGCTTGTTGGTCATCGTTACATCCAGTCTCGGCCCCAGCAACCAAAATTCATTACGATTCCAGGGTTCAGGCAATAGGATATTGTTATAACTCGCCCGCAACGCAATGCTTACATAAGGCTGAAAGCGATAGCCCATCTCGGTGGTAAGGTTAAGGCGAGTTCCTTCTGCATAATACCCACCGTAACGCGTTGAAAAGGAATAGGTAAACAGACTGTTGGGCGTAGAAACATATTCTGTTCCCCAGGAGTCCCAGCGGTGCTCTGACCAGGTAGCTAATGTATCTCCGGAAGTATTCGTTGGATCAAAAGCCTGCAATAATTGTACGTAGTTATGCGCCACCCAGGCGCTTACGGTAGAGCGATTCTGAAATCCGACATTGTAAGATAGATAGGATTCATTGTCTGTCTGCTCAAAAGAATGATTGAAGAAGTAGGTAGAACTTATAGAAGGACCGTGACTTACAATAGCGCTATTTTTAGGAAAGAAACGGTACTCTACTTCAGGATTAATCTTGATGTAGTTTCTACGGGGCACATATCCGACTTCTGCTGTATAGCCCTCCCCCACATACTCATGCTGCCAGCGGAGAGATAGCTTCCTGCTTTCATAATTCAGGTTGGCAGCATGCACCATATTATTATCTTTATCCTCAGGGCTGAACGAACGAAGATAAAGTGCTTTCCCAGTCCAAAGATTATTGGAAGAAGCCAGATTGTATTCTATTCCAAGGTTACGGTTATATTGTGAATAAATAGGCATTTGTGGATCATCACTGGGAGTATAGTTCAGTGATTCTTTATCCACCATGATCAGTCCGATGTTGGAGCGGGCAAACACTCTTCTCTGTACTGCAGCTACTGCAAAATTCTGTGCAGGCAAATCAGTTTCCTCAACCTTACCGGTCTGCATATTCATTACTCCTATCCTCCAGTTCTTATTCACTTTACCGCTAAGCCGGGCGCCAAAACGAATGGGGACGCCCAGGCCAATTCTTCTGGAGAAAAAAGGGCGAATGTTTTGATAGCCGAAATTGGCAAAGAGGTCCCCGTTTTCAAGAAAAAACTGTCTTCTTTCGGGGAAGAAAAGCTCAAAGCGGTCCAGATTGGTTACTTGCTGATCAACTTCTACCTGGGAGAAGTCTGGGTTTACCGTCATGTCTAGGTTCAGAGATGAAGTGATGGCTACTTTGGCATCCACGCCAACTTCACCTCTGTATTCTGTATCTAAGTCATTTTCAAAATCGCGGCTCACCCCACCGAGTGCGTAAGGAATAATGGATACGTTTCCTCCTACCGTAGGTGGGGGCTGATCCCAGACCAGCGTTCCCGTATAGGCAAGTGAAGCGGAAGGAAACTGGCGAGGTACCGGTGTCCAGGAAGATTTTTCGGCTGCTTTCAGATCCAGCCTGCTGAAATTGATGCCCCACTCAGTAATCCCTTTTTTATAGCGGATGGTCTTGAAAGGTATTGCTGCTTCAAAAACCCAACGGTCCTCATAATTTTTAACTTCCGATGTCCATTTGTTATCCCAGCTCAGATCCACACTGCCACCATCATACATCAGACCATCCCACTGAGCACCGGCAGCATTGGCACCAAAGGAAAAACCATTGGTCTGGTCATCAAAAGGGTCCATGAAAAGCAAAAAATTATCATTCTTGCCAAAAGAGAAATCTCTACGCAATGATTCTACGATATATGGGCCGGGTTCTGAATGATAACACACCGCGATAAGGTATAAGAAATTATCATCGTAAGTCATCCTCACCTCTGTTTTGACTTGTGCCAGACTGGTGTCCATTGGCAGGATCATATAAAAATCTTTGGCTACTTCAGCCTCCTGCCAAGCGGGATCATTAATGCTACCGTCAATACTGATGGCGGTGTTTGATTTTTTGAGATAAAGGCGGTAATCAGCATTTTTTTTCTGAGCTAATAGAGGAATGTTAATGAGTAATAGATTGATGATTAGCAGCTGAAAAGCTTTCAATGGCTTGGGGTTTAGTAAGGATCAAACAAGTAGCAAATCTAGTCTTTTTTACAAGTTCAGCAACGTTGAAATATAACCGAAGGATAGTAAAATCACACCTTAACCTTAATCTTTTTTGTCACTCAGTAATTAAGAAAAATAAATTTATGATGAATAAGTATTAACCTTTATAAATGATTTACTTTTTGAGTATTATTGTTTATGAAAAAATCAATAAAAATTACTTTCATAATAGCTTTTTTGAGCCTGATGCTTTATCAGCCTGAAAATGTGCAGGCGCAGGAACAAACTGGGGAATTACTTTGGCAGGTGGAGACCAAGGATGGCAATGTATATTATGGAAAAATTCTTTCACAATCTCAGGAAATCCTAAGGCTAGAGACTGAAAACCTGGGAATACTCAATATTCCGGTAGAAAATATCCGTAGTGTGCGTGAGCTTAATGAGAATGAAGTGAAAGCTGGGGATATATGGCCGGAAAATGCTCAGGCAACCCGTTATTTTTTTGCTCCTAATGGTTATGGGCTTCGGAAGGGAGAAAGCTATTATCAAAACGTGTGGATTTTCTTTAATCAGGTCAGCGTAGGGGTTAGCGATAACTTCTCACTTGGCTTAGGTATGGTACCTCTTTTTTTATTTGCTGGTGCTCCTACTCCGGTTTGGATCACTCCTAAGTTTTCTGTTCCCGTCAAAAAAGATAAGCTTAACGTTGGAGCAGGTGCGTTGATTGGTACCGTCATCGGTGAAGGCAGCACTGGCTTTGGCCTGGCATATGGGGTGATAACCGTTGGCGACCGTAATAAAAACCTTAATGTGGGCATTGGTTATGGATTTGCAGATGGAGAATGGGCTGATATTCCTCTTATTAACCTCGGAGGTATGTTACGGCTGAGTCCTAAGGGCTATCTGCTGACCGAGAACTATTTTGTAGTAGTTGATGGCAGCGCATTTGGAACTCTTTCTTTGGGAGGAAGAACCGTTTGGAACCGCTTCTCTCTTGATTATGGAGGATTTATTCCTTTCAACGCTGGTGATCGCCTCACCATTATTCCCTGGTTAGGCTTTGTAGTTCCCCTGGGAAAGTAATGAGCACTTCAATTGTAAAAGCATGAACCAAAGCTTAGAATTGGTCAAAAAAACAAATAGCTTGCATTCAGAGACTAGGTAAAACACATGTAAAAACTTTCATTATTTAGTCAAAAAACCTTACATTTCGGTTAATATTGAATTTTAGGTATGCGAAGGTTTGCCGCCATATTATTACTCCTTGTATTTTTCCTGTATCATTTGGGATACTATGGTTTTTATCTGGCCATCAGTCATCAGTTGGATCAGCAGTGGAATGCCAAGGTATACGATGATCATTTGATGGACGAAGACTTACTGCATACTTCAATTCCACTCTCCATCCCTTATCAACCTGACCAGCAGGAATATGAACCTCACAGTGGAAAGCTGGAAATTGATGGTAATTATTACCGTATTGTCAAACAAAGGTATGCGCAGGATACACTGCACATCGTTTATGTTAACGATACGCTGCAAACAGAGCTTGATGCCTCTGTCAATGAGTGGTTAGCTTCCATCATTCAGCAACCTGTCAATTCGGATAGCACAGGTTTTCAGTTGTGGAAAGTACTTGCCAAAGATTTTATTATAGATGAGTTCTGGGTTTTAGTACAACCCGAACGTTTATTGGCAGCTCAGCCGTACAGACAGTCTATGATTATCCCTTATGACAACAGCTTGGCTGTTCCTACACCCCCTCCGCAGTATTCTTAAGTTACTTCCCGGCAGATCTTTCTGCCAACACTCAAGTCAAACCATCATAGGATAGGTGTACGCCATACCATGAGGCATTGCTGTAATATCTCCTTTCTGGAGATTAAACATTTGCTTCTTGTATGGATGATGTATCCTGCTTCCTCATGTATTTGGCTTGCTTACTCAATCAATTATGCTGTTCTGTCTCCCGAATGACTTGCTCAGTCCATCGTTTATGTCTGAGCTTTTAGGATTCGGCAGAGCAACCCAATCATTTAATCATACTACGATGAAAAAATATTTATCTGTTCTACTTATTACTATTGCAACAACTTTAACCACTACATATCTCCAAGCACAAGGCTGTGTAGCCATCCGCCACTTTTCCACCTGTAATGCCATCAACGATGGATCAAACGTAGCCTTCCAGGATGGGCAGTGGCAAATAGCCGCTTCTTATCGTTATTACAAATCTGACCGTCATTTTAGGGGTAAACACGAAGAAGTTGACCGTCAGGTGAATAATACTGAAGTGATCAATATCGCAAACGCAGTAGATTTAACTTTGACATATGCTCTCAATCCACGACTTAGCCTCAACCTGATTCTTCCCTATGTGCACTACAGCCGCTCTTCCTTATATGAGCATGGTTTGGTCAACGGCGAATATGTAAAGGAGGAAAGACGCATGACCTATGCCTCCGGACTGGCAGATATGAGGCTTTCGGCCAATTACTGGCTGCTGGATTTTGACGAAAATCCCGGGGGAAACATTTCGCTGGGCCTGGGGGTCAAATTACCCACTGGTAACTATGGCGCTGAAGACCTTTTCTATAATGTAGGACCAGATGGCGGCAATGAAATCCGTACTGTTGATCAGTCTATACAACCTGGTGACGGTGGTTTTGGCTTCACTGTGGAGTTTAATGCTTATAAAGAGCTTTTCAGCCATACTTACTTCTACGCGGCAGGTTTTTACCTCATTAATCCCCGTGAAACCAATGGCACCCGCACCTATCGCGAGACTTTGGTAGCCAATGTATTGGACAATGAGGCGATTATGAGCGTTCCTGATCAGTATTCGCTTCGTGCCGGAATTAGTCGTAGCATTCTGCGGGTTCCCGGACTGTCTGTTTCACTTGGTGGGCGCTTTGAAGGAGTGCCTGTGGAGGACCTGATTGGGGGTAGTGAGGGTTTCAGAAGGCCCGGCTATGTCATTTCCCTTGAACCAGGTATCAATTATATGAAAGGCAAAAATAATATTAACCTTAGCGTGCCTTTCGCATTGGAGAGAAACAGGCTGCAAAGTGTGACCGACATGGAAACAGAAGAAAACCTGGGCATTCCACGGCATGGTGACGCTGCTTTCGCTGATTATCTTATCTCACTCTCCTATTCCAGAAGGTTTTAAATTTGTGTAAATAAGTAAAATAGACCAAAAGCCCCAGCCACTAGTGCCGGGGCCTTTGTTTTTTGATTTTTTTGACTGTTACCAATCATGTTTGAGCAAGCATACAAATTCTTCTGAGCCAATTTACTGCTCATTCTGCTTGATATTCATTTCATGGAGCATTTATCGCATAAGCAAAGTAGCCGTATGCTCTTCCCGAATCACAGCTTTTAATTTTGCCTCTACTTCCGGAGTTACATCTCCCAGTCCGTGAGCTTTCTGCGCATGATCAGCGGCCATTTGCAGGGCTTCTTTCTCCGTTTGGGCACGGATGATACCATCGCAGTCAAAGCCCAGGTCGCGGCAGTGGATGACCTTTTTCATAGCGTTATAGGTTTAAGTTGTACATATGAATTGTGTAGTCATTTTATACTTTTTATCACTTTTTTCTCTAGCTACGCTTCTATCTCACTGGCTATCATAAAGTTAAACTTTTTTTTAAATAATAAAACCTTCCTCCTCAGCTTTGTTGGGGAGAAGAATTTAACTCTTTAGAACTTCATCAGGTAGCAGATTTCATTATTCAGCTTCATTTTCTTACCCCCATGCTCTCTGTTCTCACAGGATTGTTTGAAATAAAGTTTAATCTGACCTTTATGTATTGCTGAATATGAGGAAACCATCAAAGGAATAAGTGAATTTTGCACATTTCTCTTTGCTCATTGCTTCGCTTATGTTTATTTAGCTAAGGTGAGTCATTGTATATGCTTTGCAAGAAGCACAGATGTATCCCAACACCTAAAATTATTGCACCCATGCTGAAATTTTTGAAATCCGTACACTGGGCCGACAAGCTGGTGGATGTATTCGTGGTCGTCTTGAGTATTTCCATTGCTTTCTGGCTCAACAACTGGCGGGAAAACAGTAGTAATACCCTTAAAGAAAAGAAGTATCTGCTAAATCTAAGCGAAGATCTGGCAAAAGATTCTATTGAACTAGCTTTCAAGCAGAAGAACATTAAGGATGTTTTTGAAAAGATTCAAAGAATACAATACTTAACATCCATTCAAAGTAAAGTAGATAGCATCCCAATTTATATGGGTTACGCATTGAATTATGACTATTTTATTTTTCATCCTGAAGACTATACTTACAAGACATTGCAACAAAGTGGGGATATCAGTTTGATCAAAAGTGATACAATACGCCAAACCTTGTCTCATTTGTATGACAATTATCAAATGATGGATCTCCTCAAAGACGCTGGTTATTTTTATCAAACTGATTTGATTTTACCTTTCAATAATAATTATGACTTGAGGACCGGGAAAATTATTGATCCCAAAGTTTATCAATCACCTGAGTTCTTTAACATGATAATCTACTATAGAAATACCTTTGGAAACTATGTAGATGTAACCAATAACACATTCAATAAAGTTTGCAGCCTTAAAAAACTAATTCGTGAAGAACTTGAGGAATAATCAATACTCATCGCGCTAATTTCTTTATCATACAACCATTCAACTCTCTACTGTGTCTTTACACTATATATTGCTAAGCTTTAATCTATCCTGGCTATGAAAACATTTTACTCCCTGCTCCTTCTATCCTGC
Organism: Catalinimonas locisalis; assembly: GCF_038039535.1. Classification (NCBI taxonomy): domain Bacteria; kingdom Pseudomonadati; phylum Bacteroidota; class Cytophagia; order Cytophagales; family Catalimonadaceae; genus Catalinimonas; species Catalinimonas locisalis. The sequence goes on from NZ_JBBPHP010000010.1 coordinate 45,811, forward strand.
ATGTGCGTCTTTTTTTCCAGCTGTGAGGAAGATGAAAGTGAACAGCTCAAAAACGAGGTTGAGCAATATATGGCGGATCTTCAGGCAGGTAAATTAGACAATGCGATAGAATTGCCTCCTTTCACCCTGGAAGCCATCCCTACCCTGCTCCAATACAGTGAGAATAAATTAGTGATTACCAGATTTCCCCGTAACCCTATTTCTTCATCCATCACTCCCGAGTGTACAGTAGGTTTATACGCCCTCTGGATTGTTGAATCCATACGACTCAGGTATGCGCAGCCTGATGAGCCTTTGGTGGGCAGATTTCCTTCACTCAATCCTAATCTTGCAAGGAGTAGCACATTTGTTTTTAACCCTGAAGAACGTGAAATGGCGCAAGATACCGCAGCAGCAGCCTATCAGGCCTGGTGGCAGCGCTCACAAACCCTGGATTACAGTAGTCTGATGGAGATTGACCCGCTGCAAAACTCCGACTTCTACTGGTTTTAAAACATTTTGTCTGCTCTATAACCAATATTCAGCTTATTACCTGCCCCTGCACTTACTTTTTTTGGTGATAATGGGAGAACATCATGAATGATGCTCCAACATTTCTTATTATAACATAGGCTCAGAGTAAAAAACTCTCTTTTAAGCTCTATAGGGGAAAGTTTGCTGTTTGAGCGTAGCGAGTTTCAAACTTTCCTAGATTTTTTGCATACTTTTTTATCGATGAAAAAAGTATGAGCCCGCCCGGCTTGAGGGCAAATGTTTGAATATCATAAACTATGAGTTTTGATAATAAATGATAAAGCCACCCTCAAGTTAATATAAAGAGCGTTTACATCTATGAACCCCTTAGTTGCACAAATGAGGGATATTAAGCCTTTGCCTTCACCACTACTCCCACTGCTTCCAGCTGTTGGGGGTTGTCTTCAAATGCAAGACGGGCGAGCTTGATGAATTTGGCGTACCATTGACGGACTACCTCATAAGCTTGCTGCTTTTGCTGGGAGATTACCTGCTCCTGGCTTTGCGCCTGCTTCTGCAGACTGAGTAGTTCCATCATTTGTCTGAGCATTTCCTGATTATCTTCCAGCTCCTGCCGGAATATACCGTATTGCTCCAGGGCATCAGCATAAGAAAGGGCAAAATAGTAATAGTTTTGCGCCTGTTTGAGCCATCCGGTAAAGTCCATTCTCCGCTTGCTGTCTAGTCCGAGCAATTCCAGTTCTTCCGGCTTATCTCTAAAAGCTATTCTGGATAAGGTGATGTGGCGACTGTAGACTTCATGAATTTGTTTACGGCTACTCCTGATCGTTTGCGTAGCAGTCTTGGCTTTGGTATGGGCTTCAAACTGCCGCTGACTCAGCTGCTCAAAATTATCACACAGATCCTGCCATGCCTTCACCTTTTTACTGTCAAAGGTATAGTTTTTCATACCATTCTGGATATCAATACTGATACGATAAGCTTCAATCGCAAGTCTTGACTTGTACAATACAGTTTGCTGTTTCATTTTTTTTACAAAATTTAAATACTTCTCTTCTCCCAGGGTCTGATACCTTAATTACTCTTATTTAAGCAGAGGCACCACCCGTTAACTACTTAATGTACAGCGAATTTACTTCCATCATTTACACTTAAACATGGCAAGATTGAGCGGAAAACTACCTTGTATAATTTTTCAGCAGCCTTCAGAAATTTCAAACAGTCTTTATGCACTAAAATGAGTGCTTTTACCTCATCGGAAGGCAAAACAGGGATTAACGGAATAATATTGGGAGGTACGGAGGGCAAATAAAGGCTTCATCGGCCAATATCTATACTTATATTGAGTAATGAAGGCCTGAATTACTTAATGTGAGTATACACGGAGACCAGATGAAGATCATTTTGCTCAATATTCAATGATCAATAGCCCGAATTACGGTTTTTATGTATTAAAAGGCATTGAAGATAGGGTTCCGCAAAACTTTTAGAGACATCATTTATTATATAAATAATGTTTTCCTACTTAGTTAATATCAATTTTATAAATGAAAGCAACCAAAAGGCTGGTAAATATTACTGACGAGATTTATGTATTGCCGAAATCAGCGATTTCGGAAGAGCTAAACTTCTTCAAATAATGGAGGGCATATAAGTTAGCTTATGATAATTTACCTTAAGTCAAATTTACTAGCAATATGTAAGTAAATTGACTCATAAATCTCTATATGAGGCTGCTCAAAGCATAAAAACGGTAGAGATATTTATTTTTTACATATATTGAAAGGCTATAAAGTTGATGAATATTTAATTTTGATGGGCAAAACTTAGGTTAATCATTGTCTTAGAATCCATTCCATGTATAGTAGTTTAATTTACAACAACCTTTGACTCTTAAACTGAATATTCTCAAAACTAATAACTTCACAACCCCCGATGAAAGCCGCCTCAATTATTGGCAATAACAAAGAGATTATTATTGACCGTTGGACCTCAGCTGTAAGAGATAAAATTCCTGATGCCAAAACGCAGAAACTCCCGGTGCTAAAGAATAATATTCCCAATTTGCTCAATGCATTGGTAAAAGCACTTGAATCTGATGATGCCCGTAATACGGTGTTCAAAAGCGAGTCCCACGGAAGAGAAAGGGCCCATAAAACCCAGTATACCATCTTGCATATCATCAAGGAGTATCACATGCTCAAAGAAGTCATATTTGATGTAATTGATGAACATAGCAATGAAATTGAAATCAGAGAACGGGATGGTATTATGTACGCCATTGACCAGGCAATAGAGCAGGCATGTGAAGTTTTTTACCAGATTCGTACAGATGAAAGAGAGAAAGCCATGTATAAGGCTCAAGGGCTATTGACTGATCTGGAAGAACAGGGCGTAATGCGGGATAATTTCATCGCCAGTCTTTCTCATGATCTAAGAGGCCCCCTTAACAATACCGTTCAACTGGTAGAACTACTGGAAGAGCATCTTTCTACTGCTTCTACTGATAAATTTATCGGGCAAATCCTGGATGGTATTAGAAAAAGCACGGCTAAGGGCAATGAATTGATCAGCAATTTATTGGATGTTAACCTTATTCAGGCAGGTAACCCCATTCCTGTTCAACCGCAGGAAAGTGATCTGCTTCAGGAAGTTAAAAACTCTATTGACACCCTCAAGCCACAAATCAAAGAGCGGATCGTGATCAAGTGTCCTCACGATAAACTTATTGGCGAATGGGATGTAAGTGTTTTATGTCGTGCTATAGACAATCTGATCTCTAATGCTTTCAAATATGGTGATAATAGCAGGCCAATTAATCTGATATTAGAACAAAACAACGAACACACATACGTATCTGTACATAATGAAGGCAATCCCATTCCAGAGGATCAGCTCAATAAGCTCTTTGACCTGTACTTCAGGGCCGAACATACAAAAATCAAAGGCTGGGGGCTGGGACTTACCTTAGTCAAAGGAATTACTGAAGCGCATCATGGACAACTCAAAGTGAAAAGTAATACCGAGCATGGCACTACCTTCAGCATGATTATTCCTAATATGGTGAACAATTAAACCTTTATTTTCATTACAAAACTTAAGCTATTATATATACAACATATAGCATTTTTTAAATAAGCGGAAAGGCTGAACCCATTTTTTTGATGCAAAATATCTACAAAGAGATTGTTAATACCATTCCAGTGTTTTTCTTTCTGTGGGACAGGGATGAGAAAGAAACTACCTTTATCAGCGAGCAATTTTATGACTATAGATCTGGCTCTTATTTTTCCAGCAAAGACGACCGCGCAGACCTGAGGCAGTATATTCATCCTGATTTTCAGGAGGTTTATGACAACTTCTTTACAGAATTGAGCGAGGATAACAACTTTCACAATAAGGTTGACCTGAAAGCCGCCGATAATCTTCCCAAGATTCAGTGGGTACAGCTTAGTAGTTACCCCATCGTAAATAATGGGCAGAGGATTAAGTATATTTCGGGCCATATACGGGATATTACTTCTGAGAAAGCAAAGTATCAGGTATTGGAAGACCAGGTGAAAGGGCTGGACACCGTGCTTTTCCTCATGGCTCATGAACTGAGTGCGCCTACTGCCAATATCATGGGCCTGAGCGATATGCTGAAGCTGAAAGTTGATCATGAGGCAAATCAAGAGTATCTGCATTTCTATGATACCATCACCGATCTGGCAGGAGAAATACAGACCATCACCCGCGGCCTCATCGGTTTGATTGAGATGCAATCCAGCCAGGATCAGATCAACTCTTCTTCACATTGGCTGTTTACTTTGCTGGAAAAGGCTGTCAAGGGTTTGATGTACAATAAAACGCATAGTCCTGAAAAAATTGATTTTCAGTCTGTTTTACCTGAGGTCAGGGTCTATGTGCAGGAGGATCAGTTTATCAGGGCGATGGAAGAACTCTTATTGTACATGCAAAAATACAATCAGCAGCACTATACGGTAAAGATCCATACCCAGGAAAATCAAAATGAGCAGCAAGTAGATATTATTGTGGCTACAGAAGACATCATGTTACCTATGGAATCTATCAAACGGGTACTGGAGCATAAGGGCAGGCTGGAATTAAAGGATGTAAAGGGCCATCGTTTTCGGGGAGCACTGGAGTTGATCATTGCCAAAGAGATCATAGAAAAGCACAAGGGTTGCCTTGTTCCGTTTGAGGATAAAAAGCAAAAGGGCTTCTGTATTAGTCTTCCCATTGACGAGGATGTACAGTGTAATAGTCAAAAATAAACGCATTTGCATGCATAATGCACAAACATTCAGGTGCCAATCACAATAAAACTTCTTATCTTACGTGAGATATAAGTAAAAAAGCAATAAACAGGTGTTTTTTTAAAGCTTGACGACGAAGCCATAAGTCTGCAACTACTCCAGGCATGCTCAATAGCCGAAGTGGTACCGGAAAAACTATTTTTTCCATTTTGTATATCTTATTAGGGCTTCTGCATAAGCTGGTTTTAAAACTTAAATTCATTGCAGTATGAAAAATACCTGTTTTTTGATGCCACTCTTCTTCTTTTTTTGCTGTAGCGAACCATCCGATGAGCAGCAAATCATGTCCGATGCCCTTATTGGTAGCTGGAAAAACGTGGAGACGCATCATTCCATCTCCTTTGATGCCCAGCATACCTATACGCTGAGGTTTAATGAGGAGCATGCTTTCTCCATGCCTTACTATCTGGAGCAGTTGGAGGGACAAACACGCTTTGTGCTTCATGATTCGCTGATGCACAGAGTATACGCCTACGAGTTTATGAAAGATAACAGGTTGAGGGTGTCATTCATTCACCCTGATACCCATGCAGCGCTGGAATATGGTGTATTTGCCCGCATGAAATAGTTAGGCAAATCATATTTGATGTGAAAAAGCAGTAGAATGGATTTAACATACGTTTTTATAGCCTGCTCATTACCCAATTTTGAACACTCATACCTCTCAAACTAGCCTATGAAGTATTTATCTATCCTGATCCTCTGTGTTTTCACATCATGTCAGCCCGATACTGAGCCTCAGTATTTTTCTCACTTACAGGACGAAGAGAAAGTGATGCTCGCGATGAGTAATTATGGGCTGGAAGAAGTACCACCCCAGATCAGGGAGCTGAAAAATGTGAAAGATTTGACGATTAGTCAGACTGAGCCGGGTGGATGGGTATTTTATCCCCCTCTCAACAGACTTGTCATCAAAGATTTTGACCCTCCCTACCGTGAACTGCCCGAAGAAATACTTTCCCTTAGCCAACTCAGGCATCTTAGCCTTTCCGGTATGGATTTGCATTGTCTACCGAAGGATTTGCATAAGCTGGAGCAACTGGAAACCCTTAATCTTGCTTTCAATAAGCTCAATATTAGTGCTGAATTACCCAAACTCAAAGCTCTACCTAATCTGAGGGAGCTGAATGTGCTGGTCAACAACTTTGATTCCCTCGCCCTGAAACAATGGATGCAAGAAAGGCCGGGGCTAAAGATTATTTACTAAACCCATAGACCATAAAATTAAATGCAAGCCTCATAAAAACATAACTTAGCTGTACGAATTATCTCAAGCCTGGCTGATTAACCTTTAACAACAAGCCCTAAAAACAATGAGCAATTACAAAATTACTGCACTGGCCTCTATCCTATTGACTATCATTTTATTTTCCTGTAATGAAGATAAGGAAAATGAAGCCTATCCCGACCTGCGCTTGTATCTGGACCGCTTTGAGGAGGAGGCAAGGCAGCGAGGCTATGACCTGGACCTGTCAGGAGTTGAGACAGCTTATGTAGATGATATTCCGGTAGGAGAATTCACTGCCTGTGGTATAGGTTATGTCAATTATCAGGGAACAGGGGTGAGAAGAATTGAAATATCCAGAGAAGAGCGTTGCTGGGCCGGCAGAAATGAGACAGAAAGAGAAAACCTTTTCTTTCATGAAATAGGACATGCCTTTCTTAATCGCAATCATGATGAAACCAAGCTATGTGATGGTGCACCGGCAAGCATGATGGCGGGAAAATTCAATACTTTTAATTTCTATGATGGATCGCAAAGCGAAAAAAGAGCCTATTATATCTCAGAACTACTTGACAGGCTGGTCGCAGTAGACCAATGTATTCAACCCCTGAAAGACTGGAGTACTGACCCGGTGTTTTATAGCCTGCAGCGTCAGGACACTGCCTGGTACTTCCATTCCGATGAGGGGAATTATGCGGGCGGAAGAAGCCCTGACCTCAATGATACCCCTGATTTTCTCACCATAGCTTCGGAAGCAGGTAGTAGCACACAAAATTCGGCTTACTGGCTGAGGCAATTCAATGTTCCTAATATTCCTGAGTGCGCGGAGATAAAACTGAAGGTCAGCATGAATGCAGAAGAACTCAGCGCTCCCGGAGCAGCGGTGGCTATCAGGGCTTATGAATCTGTGCTACAGCAAAATGGAGCAATCACAGAAGAGTACTTGTTTGTTGGCACTGAAGATAATCCGGTTTCAGGGAAATTAACTGATCATACTGAAGAATTTGTTATTCCATGCTTCTCCCGTAAGACCACTTATCTCATCATCTTTGCTGTAATGATGCCGGGCACCGAAGGCGAAGTCCGTTTTGACGACATACAACTTACGGTTAATGAAAAATAATAAATATATTAGTATTCGCTAAAGCTTTGTTTACTAATCAGATCATGAAAAACAGCATTGACATCAAAACCCATGATTATTTTCCTTTTCACATGATCGTCATTGGCGTCGCTTTCCTCCTAATGGCAGTGATCATCAGTACAATGTACCCATTCATTGCCTTTCTTCTGCTCCTCATGGGTATCGTAATTGTCAGCACGCATTATCGGGTATCTATTGATCCGGAAAAGAAAGAATACCGGGAATACCTCTGGATACTGGGCTTCAGGAGAGGAAATATTCAGCCATACAGTCGCCTGCATGACATTTATATTCGGCAACATACACAAAATATTGAGTATGGTTTTGTCTCCCGGGTAAGTGGCCGAAAAAAAGTATACTCCGCTGCGCTGGAGCTGGATGATGACAGCAATGTATTCATAGGCGAGCATGCCAATGAAAGTAAATTGCTGAAAAAAGTAAACAAGCTTGCACAAAAATTACAGGCCAGTATCATAAAATCTTACGAATAGCAGAGCAAACATTGGGAAACACTACAATTGAAGCTTCAAAGCACATATAATTAATACTAAATCAAAACAATAATTACTGATGAGTCCTCCTTTTCCGCTAATGGGTACACTTAGAGATATTCGTTTAACAAAATAGATACCAATCCTAAATATGATCGTTCACAAACGTACAGGCGCTGTCCGAATGAGTACGATTTTTACTTAAAGCAAAACACTTACACTTCTCAATATCAAGGCTTTATGGCTTTGGTCAGTCATTTGTAGTTTAAACTGATAAACGATACTGAAATGAAATCATTGATAGCAATTATACTCTGGTTTATTTTACTGGCGATCTGCTGGCCACTGGCTTTAGTTATGCTGATCCTGTTTCCCCTGATCTGGCTGATCCTCTTGCCTTTCAGAATTGTAGGCTTAACCCTTGATGTGCTTTTTAGCTTCATCAAAGCAGTGCTATTATTCCCTTTCCGTATTTTCAAAACAAATGAAAGGGCTGTCTGATTGACTTTTTTGTAATCTCTATGTTGTTCAATATGAACATTTGGTAATAATTTAGCTTTCCCGGCTAAACTTTTTGGTCAGATATGAGTTAACTCCTGAGAATTTATGGATTGAAACATCCATTGCCTCATTCATTACCATCAGTCAACCTCAAAAAAACTGCCCCATGAAGACCTTCTTTTTACCATCAGGATTATTGGCGGTTACTCTTTGTTTTTACGCCTGCAATTCCCAGAAATCCTCGGCCAGTGAAGAAGAAAATGCTTCATCAGCAATGGCTCCTGATACACATAACAGTCAGAATGCCCTGGATTGGTTTGGCAATTATATGGGTACGCTTCCCTGTGCCGATTGTGCAGGCATTAAAACGACGATTACACTCAATCAGGATCAAACCTATCAGTTGACACGCGTATATCAGGGAGAGAGTGAGGATACATTTGAAGAAGATGGGCAATTTGAATGGAACAATGAAGGAAATACCATTACACTCAGGGGAATAGAAGACGGACCTAATCAATACTTTGTGGGTGAAAACTTCCTGAGGCAATTGGACATGCAAGGGGAAAGGATAAGTGGAGAGCTTGCTGAAAATTACATACTGATGAAAAGCAATCAGGCACAAACTACTATGGATACAGTATCTGCAATTACCAATGTCCGCTGGAGACTGGTAGAACTGATGGGTAAATCTGTTGACAGTACCATCAATAATAGAGAGCCCTTTCTTTTGCTCAATACTGAAGAACAAAGAGTAAACGCCAATGCTGGATGCAACAACATCATGGGCACTTATGAGCTGATGGAAGGTAATCGTATCCGTTTTTCCAGAATGGCTTCTACCCAAATGGCTTGCCCTGATATGGAAATAGAAGATCAGTTCTTAAAAGTATTTGAATCCGTTGACAATTACAGTATCAGTGAAGGCCAGCTTAGCCTCAACCGTGCCCGTATGGCCCCCCTCGCCCGTTTTGTAGCAGTGGCAGGAGAATAAGACATGATCATCTAGTTGAATCTGACGCTCGTTTGGTTTTAAACCGGGTAACCTTAAGACTCCTAGCGTGGCGTAGGCACGAGGATGCCCAGTACTTCTAACAATTGCGGTTCCTCCCGAAGCGCGAAGCGGGCAGCCATGCGAAAGTCTTTCATCCAGGCTTTATAAGCCTTCAGTGCCTCATTACGCTTTTGTGTAGCATGCTGAGCCTCACCCTTTCGGCTTACCTGATGGTTACGTTTGTCCAGTAATGCCTGTACCATCGCTGCCATCTGTTGCAGTTCTTCCAACGATACCCCATACTTTACAATCATCGCACTGTCTTTGAGCAGTTCCTGATAAAAAGAACCTGCCTGAAAGAGCCATTTCTCAAGCGCAAACATACGTTTATCCAGTTGGAGCACACTTATTTTTTCCTTATTGCCTTCGTATACAATTCTTGCCAGCTTACGATGCTTGCTGAAGCTGGCCTTTGTTTTTCTGATATCATCATAAAGCGCCTGGGTAGCGCCAAACTGGTTACTATACTTTTCTATTTTTGCCTTTTGAAATATTTCTACCTGATTCATTATTCCCCACCCTCTTTGCAGCTCCCTCATATCATAATTGAGCTTGCTAAGCTTTTTCATAATTTCCGTATTGCTCATGGCATTACTCAGCGAAATACGGCCTTCGGCCAATTGTTCTTCCAGTGAATTCTTCATCGTCTTTTTTAAACCAAAGCTAGCAGTTCTTTTTCAGACTCACTTTTCTTAGGGCGGGCAGAACCTACAAAGGTAGGATTTGTATCTAAAAAGCAGAGGCTCAGTAAAATAGGGTTTTATCTGCATCCCGTTGAGATAGCAAGGCTTGTGCTTTGGTTAAAAATCCCTCACCGCAGCGGCTACTTACTGATTGGTAAAAATAAATCGTTTACCGCTCTGGTAACTTACATTTAAGTAGGTGAACAATCGCTTACCGGGGCGGTAAGTCATTCTTACTTACTTTTCAATGGTTTACCGGAGTGGTAACTTATTTTTTGGTACTGATCAGTGGTTTACCGCATAGGGTAAACATAATTCTCTACCGAAAAATATTTACCGCTTAGGATAGCCTGTACTTGATCTTTTTCTGGTCTCCTGACAGTCTGCTTAGTGAGGGTTTAGGCATTCCTGATTATTTGCTATAGCAATCACCTTATCAAAACGGACATGCCGACTTCAACCTTATATCATCTACCCAAACTGCTGTATGTAAATGTTTTGCCCTGCATGGGTCTATAATTTCAGCAAGCAGATAAGCAGGCCCGTTTAATAATAATCTTATTCTAATATTATCATACCATCAACTCACTGTATTTTTTCAGGGCTAGATGGGCCGGACTAAAGTGAATACCCAGTTCATCTATCGCAGGCTGGCTATTGTACTGAATTCTGAAAGCTCCTTCAGGATTGTTTCCATTAAGCATCGCATGAATATCAGAAGCACACCAGGTCTCGTGACTAATAAAATACTTTTTACCATGCAGATTTGGAAGTATTGCAGACTGATATATTGCCTCAGCAACATCTTCAACCGCTACCATCGCAAAATCAATGTCGTACTGGTACACCATTTCCATCATGGGATTGGGGGCAAGTTTGTTTTTCAACAGATAAAGCATGCCCGCTGAAGTAGAATCTCTAAGCTCAGACATAGGCTTGCCAATGATGAGTCCCGGATAGAGACTGATGATTTCAAAATGTAAAGCAGGATGTTCCTGTATAAAGTTTCTTAGCCATTGATCTGTCCGGTACTTAGCCTGATTATAAGGGGGATGCTCGGGATGCGTTACCGGCTCATCCTTGATTGTAAAAATATGCTCTCGGCCCTTTGCCGGATCAAATGAAGGAACAAACCCATTGATAGCGGCTACGGAAGAGATAATGATCAGCTTTTTGACGCTTTCCGATTCCTGACAAGCGCTCACAATATTCTTCGTCCCTTCCAGTGTAGGCCGATACATCAGTTCTTCGGCTGCTTCGTGCGAGATGTCAAACCGGAAAGGCGTCCCGCAATGCACTACCACCTCACTATCTTTGATAAATTCAGCTACTGAATTCATATCAAGCACATTGATTTCACAGATTTCCAGGGCATCCCCTTCATGCATCTGAAGCAAATGCTGGTAGTGTTCAGGCTGTCCTTTATCACGGGTAGACACTTTGACCTGATGATTGGTTTCCAAAAACTTTTGCACTACGTAGCTTCCCAGAAAGCCGCTTCCACCAATTACTGAGATCTTTGTTTTCATAGTCTAGTTGTATGTATGTGACAGCTTACAAGATATAGGCTCTTACCGCATTATGCTTGTAAAAATGCGACAACAGGAAAATATATAATCGTTACTGCTACTCGGGTTAGCTGTGGATTAAGCCCCGCACTATTCTTATAAAACTTTATCAACCTTTACGGAAAGACATAAAAAAAGGCTGGCGTCACTACCAGCCTTCAGACAAAACAGATTTCCTGATTTACAATTTATTCAGCCCCATCAACAATTATCCGGGAGGCTATTATCAGTGCCAGTGGAACAATTTCTGTGAGATCTTCCATCCATTCTCAGTCTTGATCAGGTTAAAAAGATCAGACATATGTACGCCTGAACCGGCCAGTTTCCCTGACCACTGTTTTACTTCCAGACGAACGACTGCAATCGTGTTGAGAATTTCAATGCTGGCAAAATCAGGCTCAATATCCGGTGCAGGACCATTACCATCAATCCAATCGTACAAGGCCTGTATGGGGTGGAATAAAAGCCCATCAGCTACATAACCTACCATGCTGGCATTTTCATGAAAGCCGGGACGCATAAGCTCACTTTTACCGGCCCTTGAGCCGTCTATGTAGTGCTGCATGACCTGGACGATAGCTTCATAGTCGGCAAGATGTTTTTCGGTGGTGGGATGATGCAAAGTTTCCATAGTTTAGGTATTTAGGTGGTTCAATAAGATATATGATGCGTGAATACTTAGACTCCGATGTTCTTTAAAGTCCTGAGAACAGAAGCAACAAGATGTACTGTATTGATTAAACCCATATAAATCAATAACAAAAACTGCTATTTGTATTGTATAAAAACGACAGCTAAAAAACATACAATTTCTGGAGATCAGTAAGTGTGTCTGCTAAAGCGTACAGGGGATATTGATCTTCTTCATCTTTAAGAAAATGCAATACCTTTTCCTGTTCATCAAAAAACCGGCCGGGGCTGGTGCCAAAAACCTTTTTAAAGTGGTGAACAAAATGAGGCTGATCATAATAACCCGCTTCGCTGACCACATCCAGCACATGTTTTTTGTAAAGCATACATTGTTTAAAAGCATAGTTAAAACGGATGATATTCCCATAAACTTTGGGGGAAATACCTACCGCTTGCAGAAACCTTCTCTGCAATGTCCTGGGGCTTACTCTCAGTGAATCTGCCAGAGACGGAATATCTAAGTTGCCATTGCTCTGGCGTAACAGGTAAATCGCTTCGGCAATCATTGCATTCTCTTTCCAGTCTTTAGAAATAATTCTCTGGCAGAGAAAACGTTCTATCAAAGCAAACTGCTTAGCAGGATCAGTTTCTTCTATAACCTGACGATAAAGCAGAGAAGCTTTGGTAGACCAGGTATCTTCCAGTTGAGGTACCATGCCGGTAAATTCATATTGAGGAACGCCAAAAAACTGATAGATAGCATCTGGAGTCAGCTCTATACCAATGATATTCACTTCTCCTTCTTGCACACAATGGTTGGCTACCTCAAGCTGTTGACCAGATACACACAGATTGCGATATTCAGTTCTTTCAAAAGCGTTTGGTTTTCTTGTGATACTTGTTCCATCGCCCCACGCAAATATCAAAAACACATTTCCTGTAGGTATGGCAGTCATAGAATCCAAACTTCCCGGGCTTAATGTAAAAGCATAAGCTTGCTTGACGATAGGGCGTAAAAGTGGATGTTTGACTTGATAGCTGTACATGACTATAATCTGAAGACATTTATGTTATAATGCATAATCATTATTTTAGCTATAAACCCACTTCCATTGGTTACCTGAATTATCTTCTATATCAATAAGAAAGCACTATGCTCATACACTTAGGATGCAGCATGTAGCTGTGGATTTATTTTATCGCTTCTATAAGCTTTGCCGTATCGGTATAATGCCGCAAGCCTGTGACTTTACCCTCTTCGTTGAAAGTCCATAAATGAATCTCTTCGTCACGGTAATGCTTACCACTGGAAGGAACAACCGCTTCAAAAATAAACTCTGCTGCTACTTTTGTCTCATTGGCCATGATTGAGAGCACCTGAAAATCTCTGACTTCTAACTCCCCTACTCTTTTAAAGAATTCCATTACACCCTCTTTTCCACGCTGGGGCTGCATCCAGGGCACGCCTGCTTTCTGCGCTGAATTATCAGTCCATTGTTCCCACTGTACCTGATCAGCCAGGAAATCCAGAATGGTGGGAATATCTCCTCTCCCAAAAGCCTCATAAATACGCTTTACAGTATCTACATTTCTGTTCATGATAAGTCACTAAAAGTGTATAGTATGTTAGCAACAATTAAGCAAAAACACTGATCTTATGATTGTAAAAAAGCGACAGCTAGAACAAACACAATTTGTACATGCTGCTAAGCGTATTAGCTAGGTCATCTACACCTTCGTGCCACGCTTCCTGCTTAAAAAAATATAAAAAGCGTTCCTGTTCTTCTACCAATTGGCTGGGGCTTTTACCTGCTACTTTTTGAAAGTGATGAATCATATGCGATTGATCGTAGTAACCTGCTTCGGACACGATATCCTGTATGTTTTTTTGGTAGGTAATAAGCTGACTAAAGGCATTGTTGAATCTGATGACATTGCAATAAGCTTTGGGTGAGATACCCACTGCTTCTAAAAATTTTCTCTGAATTGTTCGGCTACTTACTCTCAGTTTTGCTGACAAATCCGACATACTTATATTCCCTTTACTTATCCTGATAAGAAAGATCGCTTCATCTATGGTACTATTTACTTTCATCTGGCAGGACATCATTTTCTTACTGAGAAAGTGTTCTACCATGTTTAGCTGTGAAGCAGGATTTGTTTGCTCTTCCAGTTGCTGGCATAAACTTTCAACGTCTTTACCCCAGAAGTCTTCCAGTAGAAAAATTTTGCCAGTTACTTCTTCCTGAGAGATACCCAAAAGTTGATACAATGCATGGGGAGGTAATTTTATTCCTATAACTCTCATTTCGCCATCCTCCACATTTAAGTAGGCCATCTCCAGCTGGCGACTGGCGACGTAGGCTTTACCTTTGATGACTTCATAATAGCTTTTGCTCTGATAGGTGCACTGCGCATTACCAACAAATATTGAGATGAAAACGTCACCGGTTGGCATATCAACAATAGAGGACAGTCCGCCTTTTCGCAATGTCATGCTCACCATATGGCCGACATATGATTTCAGAAGAATATTTTGTGGTTGATAGATAATCATATGTGTACAGTAAGAAATTTGATTACTAAGAAGCGTTAATTTCTGAAATACTCATCCCTCCAACCTTATGTATATGTGATGACTTAAGGTAAGTTAAGCAAACTCAAAAAAAATCTTATTCCGTATGACGAAAAAAAAATATCATCTGTCATACTGCCCGATTACGTGCAGGATATGACCGTTAATGAACATATTTATTTGAAGCAAAAGTGTATTATGTCTCTTTAAGCCTTCTTTTCCATATGGCACCGCATTTGAAAACCATCATATCAATCTTGATTTGCTTAACCCTTTATCTATGTTTCGCCATCACCTACTACTGACTTACCGTAACTTTCAACGCTTCAGGAGCACATTTATCATCAACCTGATCGGCCTGTCTACCGGGCTTTGCTGTGTATTCCTGATTTATCTCTGGGTGAATGACGAACTTCAGGTGGATAAATTTCATGAGAAAGACAGTCAGTTGTACCAGGTAATGGAAAACCAGGATCATGCCGGTGATATCAATACTTCACCCAATACCCCTGATCTACTGGCACAAAGCATGTTAGAAGATTTTCCGGAAATAGAAGAGGCCGTGACCGTTTATCCGGCAGAATGGTTCGGAAATTTCAGATTATCCACTGACAATTCAGATGGAAATAAAAGCATTGAAGCAGAAGGGCAATTTGTTAGTCCGGCTTTCTTTGATCTCTTCTCCTATAAGCTGCTTCAGGGAAATGAAGCACAGGTGCTAAAGGATAAAAAAGGCATTGTGATCTCCGAAGAGCTGGCCATTAGTTTATTTGGTACTACTGAAAATGTTGTAGGAAAGTCATTGGAGTGGCATTTATTGCAATTTAGTCAGCCGGCCATAGTCTCTGGTATATTTGCCGGTACGCCCCGGCAATCTTCCGCTCAGTTTGATTTTGTACTTACCTTTGAAGCCTTTAATGACATTCGTCCCTGGGACATGAACTGGGGCAATACAGGGCCGCTAACTTACCTTAGTTTGCAGAAGAATACTGATCTATCTGCGTTTAATGACAAGATTGAGCAATATATCCATAACAAAGACGAAAGCATTAAATACCGTACGCTCTTTGTACGTCCATATGCGGATGCTTATCTCTATGGCAACTATAAAAATGGGAAACAGGCTGGCGGACGTATTGAGTACGTTAGGCTTTTTTCTATCATTGCTATTTTTATTCTCATCATTGCCTGCATCAATTTCATGAATCTGTCAACTGCCAAAGCATCGCGCAGGGTAAAAGAAGTAGGGATAAAAAAAGCAATTGGGGCAGGCCGATCAACATTGGTTTTCCAGTATCTGAGCGAATCTATCTTCATGACCTTACTCTCTCTCTTACTGGCAATTTTACTTGCCACACTATTGATGCCCCAATTCAATTTGATCACGGGCAAACACTTATCATTTGACTTTAGCATGCCGATGCTTATTTCCATGCTGGCGATTACACTGATTACCGGATTAATTGCAGGAAGCTATCCTGCCTTATATCTGTCAGGTTTTAAGCCAGCGGTTGTGTTAAAAGGTAAACTCAATAGTTCTGTTGGAGAAGTTTGGGCTCGTAAAGGACTGGTAGTATTTCAGTTTAGCCTTTCTGTCATTCTGATTGTATCCGTATGGGTGGTGTATCAGCAAATAACCTTCGTTCAAAATAAAAACCTGGGATTTGATAAGGATAATTTGCTTTCATTCCCGGTAGAAGGTGAAGTGGCGAACAACATCGGCACTTTTGTAGACGAACTCAAACGTATCCCTGGTGTGATCAACGCTTCCAGCATGCGACAGAATGTGATTGGTAACCAATCTTCTACCGTTGGTTTGAGTTGGCCGGGTAAAGATCCTGAAGAGGTGGTCTGGTTTCAAAATTTTAGCGTAAACTACGATATGATTGAAACACTCGGGCTCAAATTAGTTGATGGACGTAGTTTCAGGCCTGCTTCTATTGCTGATACCTCTGCCATCATCTTTAATGAAACTGCTATCAAAATGATGGGCCTGGAAAATCCTGTTGGATCTACCGTCAACCTATGGGGTGAAGACCGGCAGATCATAGGAGTAGTGCAGGATTTTCACTACGAATCTTTGCACGAGAAAGTAAAGCCTATCTTCTTCAAGCTTAACCAAACTGAAATGATGACTGTGATTGTGAGGTTAAAGGCTGGTGAAGAACAACAAACATTAGCTCAGGTTCAGGAATTCTATAAGAGTTTTAATCCAGCTTATACTTTTGATTATCAATTTGTGGACACTGATTATCAGGCCTTGTATGAAGCTGAACAAAGAGTATCAACCTTATCTAAATATTTTGCCGGCTTGGCCATACTTATCTCCTGCCTGGGCTTATTTGGACTGGCTGCATTCACTGCTGAAAGAAGGTTGAAAGAGATTGGCATCAGGAAAATTCTGGGGTCAAATAACTTTGGTATTGTATACCTTTTATCAACAGATTTTACCAAAATGGTGCTTACTGCCGTTGCAATTGCCTTACCCCTCAGCTACTACATTACTCAACGATGGCTGCAAAGTTTCGCATTTCAGATTGAACTGGCGTGGTGGATTTTTGCAGGAGCAGGATTAATCGCATTGCTCATTGCCTGGTTTACTGTAGGCATACAGACCATCAAAGCAGCACGGGTAAATCCAGTGCAGTGTCTTAAAGATGAATGAGGAGGCAAACTTCTACAGCTTTTTAAACCAACTTACAGCAGGCAATGTCAGAAGTAATTACAAAAACAAAAACAGTGTCAAGAGGCAAAAGCCTTCTATTATTTATCCTTACCAACATTGGTGGATTTGTACTATTTATCTTCCCTAATCTTTTATTAGGCATCAGCAAATGGAATGGAGGACTAAGCGGTATTAATCTGCTCTTCATGGCCCTTTTTCAGTTTTTCAGTGTCTGCACTTTGATTTACTTTTCCCTTAAGATTATGGGTAAAGATTTCCGCTTTATTGGCCTGAGCAGCAATTACTGGAAAGTAGATAGTGTATTAGGGCTACTTACGGGATTAAGCTGGACAGCGTTGCAAGTTCTTTGGATCATTCCTTCCACTGGTGGATCAGAGAGAAATGATATAGCTCAAATACTTGAAACTATGGATGGAACTGCCCTTGGCTTGATTTCATATATTGCGCTGGGTGTAATTGGTGGTGGCATTACGGAAGAGATTTTCAACCGTGGGTATTTCATCAATGTATTGAAGAGCACATTTAAGAACCAGCAGTTTGGACTATGGATAGCCGCTATTTTGTCCATCCTCTTCTTTGCAGCCGGACATTTGCCTTCAAATACCATTGAGTGGTTTGATATTTTGCCTCCTACCCTGGCTTATACACTCTTGTTCATTTACACTCGCAGACTTACTGCATCTATAGTAGCACATGCAGTTTACAATGCTACTGCTATTCTAAGCGTCTATTATCTGTATTATCAATAAACTCATTTAAAGATTTCTTTCTAAAATGTATAACAAACTAAAATCTATGCTTATATTAGTTCTACAATTTAGTATCATATAACTTACCTCTTAGGAATTTATTCTTCCTAAGGAGATAGAACGTTATTAATCATTAATTCTGATGAAAGAAACACGTTTAGGAGACTTTGAAGAAGTAGTACTTCTACTGGTAGGCATTTTAGGTGAAGAAGCCTATGCCCTCAATATCTCTGAGGAGTTTGAAGCACAAACTGAAAGGTCTGTTTCCATCGGTGCAGTACACTCAACCCTTAGCAGGCTGGAAGATAAAGGCTTCTTGACCTCTGAAATGGGAGCATCTACTGCTGAAAGGGGTGGAAGAAGAAAGCGAATCTATACGATTACTGCCTACGGTCGCAGAGCACTGGAAATATCCAGAGACTTCAAAGTTTCCTTATGGAAGCAGTACCCGGCATTCGCACCCGACTTCCTGAATTTTGGTGGTCAGATTTAAACATCATTATTTTGAAAGTTAAGCAACATATGCCTCCCCAACTGGCCCGGCGCTTCCTTCTTTGGTTCCTGAGAGAGGAGCTACAGGAAGAGGTGCAGGGTGACCTGGAAGAAAAGTTTTATATCAGCCTGAAAGAAAACTCTCCTTTCAGCGCCAAGCTCAGTTACTGGTATCAGGTGTTCCAATACCTGCGGCCTTTTGCCATCAGAAAAACAACATTTACCCTAAATCACTACGCTATGTACCAAAGTTATTTCAAAATAGGCTGGAGAAATTTAAGCAAACAAAAAATGTATTCCTCAATAAAAATCGGAGGATTGGCACTGGGCATTGCTGCCTGTATGTTGATTGCTTTGTTTATCAAACATGAACTTAGTTATGACCAGCATATCCCTGATGTGGAGCGCATATATAGAGTCATTGCGGCATATAATCAGAATGGCGAGTTGCTTAGAGGCATACATTTTCCTGCCCCTATGGCCGATGCCCTTGAAGAGGACTTTCCCGAGGTTGAAACTTCAGGACGTTTTCTCAATAGCGAACTTTTTGGAGCAGGAAGTAAAGAAGTAAGGCCAGCCGATAAATCAGACAATACCCATGAAGAAGTTATCATTTATGCAGATCAGGAGCTTTTAGAAATATTTCAACCCCAGGTAGTAAATGGTGACTTGTCTCACGCACTTGATCAACCTAACACTATCGCTATTTCTAAAAGCAAAGCCGATCAATATTTTCCTTACGAAGATCCTCTGGGAAAAACACTGATCTTCAATGATGACGAAAGCAATCCTTACAAAATAGGCGCAGTGTATGAGGACTTTCCTTCCACCTCCCACTTTCAGTATGATTTTCTGTTGACGATGAAGGGCGTTGAGTTCTGGCCGGGAGAGCAAACCTACTGGGGAGCAAATAATTATTATACCTATGTCAAGGTAATTCCTGGTACAGATCCTAAAGCCTTGGAAGATAAATTTACCCAGGGAATCGTAAAAAAATATATTCTTGAGACAATGCTTA
Organism: Catalinimonas locisalis; assembly: GCF_038039535.1. Taxonomy (NCBI): domain Bacteria; kingdom Pseudomonadati; phylum Bacteroidota; class Cytophagia; order Cytophagales; family Catalimonadaceae; genus Catalinimonas; species Catalinimonas locisalis. The sequence goes on from NZ_JBBPHP010000010.1 coordinate 65,420, forward strand.
GATCTGGCAGGACTGATGCAAAAGAATTTATTGATAAAGTAAAAATAGAACTTCAGCCGGTTGCAGATACGCATTTGTATTCTGTAGGGATACAGGACAGACTGAGTCACGGTGATATACGTTTTGTCTGGCTATTTGGTGCCATCGCAGCATTTATTCTGATTTTGGCTTGTATCAACTTTGTCAATTTATCTACTGCAAAGTCAGCCAACCGGGCTATGGAAGTAGGTTTAAGAAAAGTTGTGGGTTCCAGACGATCCAACCTGATCAGACAGTTTCTCACCGAATCATTGTTATTCAGCCTGCTGGCTTTTTTCCTTAGCATATTGCTTGCTCAGGGCGCCTTACCTTTCTTTAATGAACTGTCTGGAAAGCCCTTATCTATTCCCTGGGAAGCATGGTGGCTGTTTCCTCTGCTCATCTCTGCTGCTTTTCTGGTCGGATTGCTGGCGGGAATCTACCCCTCATTCTACCTCTCTCAGTTTAAGCCTCTACAAGTAATCAAGGGAGGACTAAGCAGGGGAAGCAAAAGCTCTAAAATGCGCAGTGCACTGGTCATTTTTCAGTTCACTACCTCCATTGTGCTGATCATAGGAACTTTCATCATCTATCGGCAGATGGATTTTATTCTGAATAAAGAAGTGGGCTATGATAAAGAACAAATCATACTCCTGGAAGGGGCTAATACTCTGGGTGAACAGGTGTATACCTTAAAAGAAGAGCTTTTGAAATTGTCAGAAGTAGAGAAGGTAGCCATCAGCGATTACCTGCCGATCCAGGGGACTAAAAGAAACCAGAACCCTTTCTGGCAAAAAGGAAGACAGGCAGAAGATAATGCAGTAGGAGCCCAGATATGGCGGGTGGATGCTGATTATATCCAAACCATGGGCATGAAAATCACCGAAGGCAGAGACTTCAATCCGCAAATGCCTACTGACTCCCAGGCGGTCATCATCAACCAGAGAATGATGCAGGAATTGGGCTTAGATGACCCTATCGGAAAGCAGATCATTAATAATGGTGGCGAGACCTTTGACGTCATAGGGGTGGTGGACAATTTTAATTTTGAAACCCTGAAAGAAGATGTCAGACCTTTGTGTCTGGTATTAGGCAACAGTACTTCTATCGTATCGCTGAAGGTAAACAGCGAGGATATGCAGGGGCTAATTGATAAGCTATCTCAGGTCTGGAATCAGTTTTCCCCCAACCAAAGTATTCGCTATGCCTTTCTGAATGAAAGTTTTGCCATGATGTACTCCGATGTGCAACGGATGGGACGCATTTTTACCAGTTTTGCCATACTGGCGATCATAGTCGCCTGCCTGGGCTTGTTCGCACTTTCCGCCTTTATGGTAGAGCAGCGCAGCAAGGAGATCAGCATACGCCTGGTATTGGGTGCTTCGCTCAACAGTATCTTCAAGCTTTTGACACAGAATTTCCTCCTAATGATACTGATATCATTGGTGCTGGCCATCCCTATCGCCTGGTATATGATGCAGCAATGGCTACAGGATTACGAATACAGAATAGAAATCGGCTGGGATATATTTCTGCTGGCTGGTCTCATAGCAGTGTTGATCGCTTTGCTAACCATCAGCTACCAATCTATCAAAGCGGCGCTGATCAATCCGGCAGATAGTTTAAGGTCAGAGTAAATTAATTGAATAAAGGTTTAAAAACACCTTCTTTAGTCTTTGCTTTTGCCCTTTATGCTTCAAGTTTTACGAAAGTTTTACTTGAAGCAATACTTTTATCATCTAAAAAAAAACAGTCATTCAGGAGGAAACCTTATAAGGCTGAGCAGAAAATCTGCTACCCTGGAATTAATTCAGGGAGGCAGGACTTCTGCACCATAAGTTATTGTTTGCAATGGCTTATCAGGTAGAACACAGCCTCACCCTTTTACCACTACACCCAAAGCTTCCAGTTGCTGGGGTTGTTCTTCCAGGGCAATACGGGCTACTTTGATGAATTTTCTGTACCATTTCTCCAGTGCTGCTCCTACCTCCATCTTCTTTTGAGTCAGCACCTGCGCCTGGCTCTGGGCAGCTTTTTGCCTGGCATACAACTGATTCACTTGCTCCAGTAATGCCTGCATTTCTTCTATCTCTGAAGAAGGGATATTGTATTTTTCAAATAGGGCTGCATAGGCAGCTGCATGATAATAAAAACGCTGACACTGCTTCAGCCACTTATCCATCCGCTGCATACGTTTTCCTTTCAATCCTAACTCCTCAAACGCTTTCTGATCATTAGCAAATATCAGTCGGGTCAAGGATAAATGCTTCTGATACTTTTGCTGCATCAGCTGACGGGTATCCTGCAAAGTTCTGGTCATTTCTTTGGCCGCAAAGTGCGCATCTTCCTGCTGCATAATCAGCTCCCGAAATAGATGATATAACTTTTCTGCCGACTCTATGGCCTTAAGATCATAAGACAACTTACTGAGCTGACGTAAAATATCCTTATCTTCTTTTACATTCGTAATGACCAAAGAGACATTTTGCAACAACTTTAACTGGTTCATATGCATTTGCATTTTATGGATGACGAAGATATAACTTTCTCATTTTCAGAAAGCTGTAATATTTTATAGAATTCACACCTCGTAATAAAATGACATAAGACTAAGAATTTCATTCAGAGAAAAAGTGGTCAAATGGGCAAGTTGAAGTGTTTTTGGGGCATTTGACCTGGTCGGAACGACAAGTTGAAACCGTTTTGCCTTTCCGACCTGGTCGGAAGCGCAAGTCAGACTTTTCTGAAGACATTTGACCCGGTCGGAAACGCCGGAAAAAAATTTCCTGGGGTTCCGACCAGGTCAAATGTGTCAGGATGGACTCATTTTGTCATTCCGACCGGATAAAATATGGCAGAAACAAATTATTCAGTATATTATTCTGCGTCAAATATGTCAAAATAAGCCACCTGAAGCAGCTAAATTCTAGATTTACAGATGAAATCTAAATATTTATGTCTGAAATTACATTTTTTGCATATTCTGAATGCTAATCTCACTTCTTCCTATAAGGTTTGATTTGAAATACTACTTTATGATTCCCCTCCCAATAGCTTCAAATGTATCTAAAACTAATTATTAAAATATCAGGCTTACAGCCTACGGAAGGAACTTTGAAGGTTGAGCAGAAGGGGTGTTCTGTTTACTTAAGCAGTGTATGATACACAAATATTAGTAGAGAAGGTATGCCAATTTCCCAAAATTGAGTGGAGAGCCGAGCATATGTTCGGCCCTACTCTTTAGGGAATGATTATGTCATTGCTGCTGGAATAGCTCTCTTTCGGTCTTCAAAAATACCCCAAGCTGTCCAGAGTGCTGCCAGCATATCTCCCAGGCAAAGCATAAGAATGCTACCCGGAGCCAGGCCCTGTAGGTAAAAAGTAGTCATGATGATGATACCAGCTATATGACCAATAATTTTCCAGGTGTAAAAAGGAAGGAAGTGATACCTTCCCATTTGCACATAATAATACCCCAGGACCAACGCCAGAAGTCCTGCCATACGAATCCATATTTCTACCGTCGGTTCAAAACCCATTGTTTCCAACATACTGTTGGGTTGAATAATCATGCTTATTCCATTCAGGATCATGTAAACGCCCCAGCATAGGGAGCTAAGTGCCGCATGACTTCTGTGTTTGAAAATTTGTGTTTTCATGTTTATTAAGATTAATGGTGAAATGACAGCCCCAAAACTGCACGATATTTTTATGCAGAATTATTGTTGACTGACTGTTACAAAGTAATCGCCAGCAAATGTTATCTTTCTTGACCTGGATCAAGGAATTTTATCTAAATCACCATGGGGGAAGAATTACAAACCTATCTTCAACAGCTTGTACCACATGATGAAGCAAGCTGGTTGGCTATGCAAAGCATTCTCAAACCAAAAAAGCTTGCCCGGCATGAACATTTTCTGGTACAGGGACAGGTGTGTCGCCAATTGGGTTTTATTACCCGGGGATATGTGCGGCTATATTATCTGTTGGGTGATGAGGAGGTGACCAAAGATTTTAATTTTGAAAACGAATTCTGTGGCTCCTATGCCAGCTTTATTTCTGCGCAACCTGCTCTTTTCAATGTAATAGCCATGGAGCCCGTGAGCCTGTATACCTTCTCCAGAGAGAAGCTAATGTCGCTCTATGAGCAATACCCCTGCTGGCAAAAATTGGGAAGGATAAGCATGGAAAAGATGTTTGTAAGAAAAGAACTGCGAGAGGCGTCATTCCTGCTGGATAGCCCGGAAGAACGCTATCAAAAACTGGTGAAGGATGCCCCTCACTTCGTACAGCGTATTCCTCTAAAGTACTTGGCTTCTTATCTGGGCATGGCCCCGGAAACTTTAAGCAGAATCAGAAAGCAACGTAAATGATGTGCCTGACATAAACAAGGGGAAATTAAGAGGTTTTGATTTTCGCTCTTGTCATTAGTATTTATTCTCTCTCCTGCGCAAAGAGCCAGTCCAGTACACCATCGGTTTTTTCCACATGTGGCCAGACGTGGTGGGCTACCTCGGGAAATTCGGTGTATTTGGGATCACCCCCTGCTTCTTTAATAGCAGCAATCATATTGCGGGAACCGCTTACCGGCACATTTTTGTCTTCGCTTCCATGAAAGGCCCAGATGGGAATATCCGCCATATTCTCTGCCAATGTAGTATCTCCCGCCCCACACATAGGAATGGCAGCGGCAAACAGTTCAGGGCGTGTACCCAGCAGATACCAACTGCCATAGCCTCCCATGGAAATGCCCGTTAGGTAAATTCTGTCTTCGTCTATGGCATACTCTTTCTTTAACTCCCTGATGGACGAAATGAGAAGCGTGTCTATGGCTTGAGCATAAGGTATACCGCCCCAACTCCTGGCGGGAGGGGCCTGGGGCACGAAAAGAAAGGCAGGGTATTTTGCCCGATTACTACTGTCTGATAGCAGAGGCGCAGGCTGAGTCACAAGCATTCTCTCGGTCTTTACGGATTGAGGCCCGCCGTGCAGACAAATTACCAGAGGATACTTTTGGGTGGAATCATAGTTCAGCGGCTTCAAAAAAAGGTATTCCAGTGTATTGCCTTTACTACCTTCATAGGTTTTGTTTTCAAAGCGATTGACCAAAGCTTTTTCTTCCGGGGAAATATAAGTACTCCAATAAGTTTGTGTACCCATGCTGAACCCTCCCACCAGTCCGGCCATCACGATTATCCCCAGTATTGCGAATAATAAATCTTTATATTTAAAATTGACTTCTACGCTTTGTGATGAAGCGCTTAGTTGATGTTCCTGATAAAAAAGTATGATCAATGGAATAGATGTCAGACTGCCGAAGAGGTTGAGCCATTGCTGCACTAATTCTACATTGCCCTGGTTTTGCCAACCCATCCAATTTAGATTCCATATCATCATCAGGCCGGAAGCCAGTCCCACAATAAAAAGTAACACACCATTTGTCTTCAGCCAGATGTTCTTTCCTGCCCTGGAGAACATCAGGCTGGTGGCATAGAACAAAATTGTGAGAATAAAAAATACATTGGTAATGATTTGGATATTCATGAATTCCCGCATCATCAACACCACCACCAGGTAGGTGGTAAAGTACATGCCTATGCTGGCTATGATGGTGATGATCGTAGCGATATAGGTTAAGCGATATGCTTTATATCGGTAATAGTTGAGCATGATGAAAGCAGTGGTAAGCGACAAGCCTACTTCAACCCAAAACCAGGTGGAATAAGCATCTAAATAGTAGATGCGATATCCGATCTGGAAAAATAAGATACTCATAAATAAAGCAGCCAGGCAGGCCAGTGCCAGAAAAAAGACGCCAAAGAAGTAGAAACTCTTATGCATTGTGAGTTAGTTTAGGGTTAATGTAAGAACACTTATTATTAATCTTTAGGTCACTCTTTTTTGTCCTGAGCTTCATAGTCCCTACCCTGTATCCCCCTACTATAACCCCAAAAGAAAAAAAGGCTGACAATGAAGAAAATTACGATCGCTGAGATCTGAAATGCTTCATCAAATATCAATATGTAAAGCAGATAGGTCACGGCATAGAAGGCTGTAGCGATGACAGCGGTCTTGAGGCTTTTATTTTTTCGGAGGACATTCAAAATCTTTTTCATCTATGATTTTCTTATGCTACTGTTTTGGATAACTGATTCATTTCAAAGCCATTCTAAGGATGTCGCTTTTAGCTTCCGCTATGCTGTTGTGCCATGATGGACCTTACTTGTGAAACCACTTCATCAAGACTTTTCTTGTTGATCGTTACGCCATACCTGACAAAGTTTTTGTCTTTGAAAAAGATTTCAAGCTTAGCCTTATTGTATATGTTGGGCATAAATCCCAGAACAGGTGTCTTTTGAGATACTGTTCCACTACTTTTTATGGCTTCAATATCAGAAATTGTATATGCTTTACTACTACTCAAATAAGGAAGTAATTACTTTCTGATGTAGTATAGCTGATCATGGTCCAGCGCCAGTTCGTCCTGAGGACGTAGAAAAATGTAAACTGCCATTAGCCCAGCATATATGTATCCCAACCAAAGAATATCTGCTCCCTGCTCAAATTCCTTCAAGTCTATCCAGTAAACAAAGAAGAATGCCAGCAAGGCCGCGAAAACTCTTTTTACCCAGCTAAAAGGCTTATTGAAATTATTGGTTTCAAAGATATACTGGTTTTGCATTTCCATACGGTCTGACGTTAAAAAAATGAGGTTTGAAGATGATCAGATTTTACCACCTATTTAATTAATGCTTTAACCCTTAATATAAGTGTGATTTTCACACTTTACAAGCTTTGGCAGGAATGTTTACATTTTGTCAAGTAGAATCCACAGGATCATAAAGCTTTGGCCAGTGACTACTCCAGTATAGTAGTAGCCTCATAGGCAGGTGTATGCCTACGATTAGTTATCTTCTGACTTTGCATTTAAGCCTCTGATCTGCTTGAGGGTAATCAGGCCAAAGGCGAGTGCACCGAGTATGGCGATCATAGAAGCAAACAGCTTCCACCCAGCCCCGCTTTGCCATGCATCAACCAGAGTGTATACATTGACGAAGAAAATGATCAGGCTCACAAGTACAGCAGCCCAGCGTTTGATTAATTCCTTTTGATTTTTCATCCGGCAAAAATAACAGTCAGCAGGCAGTATAAAAAGCAAGGCTCGCCAACACGCTGAGAGCGCTAAGCGAGCCTGCTATTACGAGTTTGAGAATTGTTTTAGAAACCTACACCTCCCAGCCTTTTCGGTATTCTCTACCCACAAACTGGTTGGCCTCTTTGAGGTTGGTGATTTCCATGTTCTCACCATCCCAAAGCAGCTTTTTGCGACCGAAGTAGTCATTCTCTCCTTTGCGCAGCATATATGAGCGTATCGCCAGATTACCCATCAGTACAGTTTCTGTCATTGGGCCGGCATAATCAAAGGAAGAAGTAAGTGCCTTATGTTCCGGACTGTCAAAACCAGCTTTGCAGGCATCTACCCACATGCGCTGATGTCCGTATTCCGGCTCTTCATTGTCTTCGGTTTCCGGGCCAAACTCAGTAGTACCATCATTGAGATACAGCTTCGGCATGAGCGGAGAGCTGTCATTGATATTGGTAGAGATCAGTCCTTTGTCACCAATGATCAGTACCCCATTGGCACTATTGGCACCTCCAATGTCATGGTCAGCGGGAATAATCTCCGGATGCGAAGGACGAAGACCGCCATCGCTCCAGGTCATTTCTATGGGAGCTTTGCTCTTATTAGTAGCATCAAAATGGAGGGTAATGAACGATGAGGGAGGGCAACCCTTAGGATGATAATCAGGTGTCCACATCTGCGAGTAAGTAGAACTTACACTACACTCTGCATCGGTAGGGTATTTGAGCCCTAAAGTTCTGAAGGGAATATCAATCAGGTGGCAGCCTACATCCCCCAGCGCTCCGGTACCATAATCCCACCAGCCTCTCCAGTTGAATGGATGAAGGTTTGGCGTATAAGGCATATATTCAGCGGGGCCTAACCAAAGATCCCAATCCAGATCTTTGGGTTTCTGACTGGGATCGGGTTTAGGCATTTCACCACCTTGCGGCCACACCGGACGATTGGTCCAGATCTGCACCTTAGTGATGTTACCCAGCTTACCGGAATCTACCCATTGCTGCACCATGCCCAGCAGAGGATTGGAGCCCCCCTGATTACCCATCTGGCTGACGATTTTGTTATCTCTGGCCATTTGGGTGAGCATACGCGCTTCACGAATATTATGCGTCATTGGCTTTTGCACATACACATGCTTACCTCTTTCCATCGCATAAGCTGCCGCTGGTCCATGCACATGGTCAGGAGTAGAAATGGTAACCGCGTCTATGTCTGTTTCAGTGTCCAGCATTTCGCGATAATCAGCGTAGCGTTTGGCCTTTGGAAACGCTTTGACAGATGCCGAGGCTGAGCCGGAGAAATCCACATCACAAAGCGCTACTACTCTTTCTCTACCTTTTACAGAGGCATTGAGGATATCACTTCTGCCTTTACCTCCAGCACCAATGGCAGACAGGTTGAGCTGATCACTGGGGGCGGTAAAACCTACACCCCCCAGCACATGGCGGGGTACCAAAAAAAAGGATGAGGCAGCAGCACTCTGCTTGATGAATGTTCTGCGGGAGTTAGCAGACTGCTTGGATTTTCTTTTATTCATGATTTTAGTTTTAGGTTATGCATTTACGTTTGTCAATCTTAATTTTTACAGATCAAAAATTACTAAAAACTGTAGAGGTTTTAGTAAACTTTTGAATATAAACATCATGGCTTAAGAATACTATTTTAAGCGCTTTACAACTTCAATAAGTTTGAAATAATTGGGATAGACAATTCCTCTGTATCTTTCTTTGTCATTCATAATCATTTTTTGCAAGTTCAAGTCCTTATCTGAATTACTATTCAAACACAATACTGGAAAAACATAAATATTGAAGCATGCCTTTACTTCTGCTGCTTGTAAAGGAAAATAGATTTATGTAAACTAGATTTTATTTTCTACAACCTAATTATACATGATGAATCTTAAGTTTACTATCTCTGTATTTTTCATTCCTTTACTGGTTTCTACCATTGGCATTGGACAGAATGGGACCGTTGACAATAAGCTAGTCATCAATGCGGATTTGGGTAAATATACCATCAGCCGTCATATTTACGGTCAGTTTAGTGAGCACCTCGGCAGAGGAATTTATGAAGGTATCTGGGTGGGTGAGGACAGCGATATCCCTAATACCCGAGGCATCCGAAATGATGTGGTGCAAGCCCTCAGGCAATTGAATGTGCCGAATCTTCGCTGGCCGGGAGGCTGCTTCGCTGACGAGTATCACTGGATGGATGGCATCGGTGACCCTGAAAACCGGCCAACTATGATTAATACGCATTGGGGAGGTGTTACGGAAGATAATAGCTTTGGTACGCATGAGTTTCTTGATCTTTGCGAGCAATTGAACACCGAACCCTACATCACTGCAAATGTGGGAAGCGGGACGGTGGAGGAAATGGCTAACTGGGTAGAGTACCTAACCTTTGATGGGGTTAGTCCTATGGCCGAACTCCGGGCAGAAAATGGTCATCCGGAAGCCTGGGACATCAAATACTGGGGAGTAGGCAATGAAAGCTGGGGCTGTGGCGGTAATATGCGCCCCGAGTATTATGCCGATCTGTACAATCGCTTCGCTACCTATTCGCGTAATTATGGTGACAACCAGCTCTACCGTATTGCCGGAGGCTCCAGCGATGAAGATTACAACTGGACCGAAGTGATCATGAAAAATGTAAAACACAGCCTGATGGATGGTGTATCCATGCACTTTTATACCATCAACCGTGACTGGGATGACAAAGTATCAGCCACTGATTTTGACGAAGCCAGCTATTTTGAAGTAGTCAACAAATCTCTGCTGTTAGACAAATATATCAGCGGACATGCGAACATCATGGATAAGTACGATCCCGAAAAAAATATCGGACTCATCGTAGATGAATGGGGTACCTGGCACAGCGAAGAACCAGGAACAAAGAGCGGCTTCCTGTACCAGCAGAACACACTAAGGGATGCATTTGTAGCCGCACTATCGCTCAATATTTTTCATAAGCATGCAGACCGGGTACATATGGCGAATATTGCCCAGACCATCAATGTATTACAGGCCATGATACTCACCCAGGAAGAAAAAATGATCCTCACCCCTACCTATCATGTTTTTGATATGTATAAAGTACATCAGGATGCTACCTTACTTCCTCACGACCTGAGCACGCCCAAATACTCCCATGAGGGTAAAGAAATGGATGCGCTGTATGCTTCCAGTTCAAGAGCAGAAGATGGCTCATTGAATATAAGTCTGGTAAATATTCATCCTGAGCAAAGTATGACTATTGAATGTGAAATCAGGGGTTTTGAAGCGGATGAGGTTTCTGGAAAGTTACTGACGGCTGATGCGCTCAATGCACATAATACTTTTGAAAACCCTGACAATGTTACAAGTACAGCGTTTGAAGGCGCACGTATCAGGAATGGTCAACTGCAAATTAATATGCCCGCCAAGTCAATTGTAGTGCTAAAGGTTACAGAATAGAAGGTATAAACTTTACTTAATATCGTGTATAAAAAAGTGGCATCACTGTGCCGGTAGAGCTTTCAGTGATTTTGCCACTCAATTCTTCTCCATCCGAAGATAGTGTTAGTTTGATGGTGGCATTCAACCCCATTAATGAATTATAATAATCAAGGTTTACTTCTTGACCAATAACATTGCCGGTAGCTGAGCCCACTTCAACTTGATAAGCATTGTATTCGGTTAAGCTTACCCTGTTATTTTGCTGATCTATGATAAAATAACTTCCTGAATTCTCATACCAGGCTCCAGCCACACTGGCATAGCCAGCTTCATAAGTTGTATTTTTGGACTCACTTTCTGCTGGTATTTCGTCATCAAAATTGGTTGGCTGTGATTCTTCTGTGCTACTTACGACATCAGAAGTTCCGGATTTAACCACAGCTTCCTCACCGAAGCCACCAACGGGTTCATAGGTATCTTCTTCTCCGGCAAATTCTATGATGACCGCAATGACAAACACAAGTCCTCCAATAATCATCAAGGGCACTTTGTAGCTTTTCTTCTGTTTGACTGGCTTTGGAGCTTGTGGTTTGGATGTATTAATTTTAGAAGGGCCAATAACTTTCTCCAGGATTTTGAGAAGCTGTTGTACATCATAGCTCCAGCGGGTGTTGCTGATTTCGTGAGCGTTTCTGCGGGATAAGGTGGCAAGATCAGCAGGTAGCTGCTCTCTGGTGGGCATTTTAGCACCATCTACCAGTACCGGAATCACACGAATATTTCTCTTGAGTGCAGTCGCTATTTCCAAACGAATAAAGTCATTTTCATCATCCAGCCTACGATTTCCTTGCGCATCAGTAATGTTGACCCAGTCTGGGCCGATAATCGCCAGCAATACTTCACAGGAACTTACCCCTCGGTTGATCACATCTACAAAGTCAACACCCGGCTCTATGGTATCAATATCCATAAAAATCTGGCTGGGGTCATAATGCTGTTTCAGGCTATCTGCCAGCCTTCCTGATTCACCGGCAGTATCCTGTCTGCGATAGCTGATAAATATTTTTTTGTCGGCCATGACATGAGAGGTTTAAGCTGTGTATTTTCTGTTGTTGAACAATCATAGATCAATCATTAATAGCAACCCTTCAAGCCCCCTTCACTTCTTGTATTCATTTTTTTAAAATTCGGCCCTTAGCATGATGCTTTATTAATTTAAGGGATAATATGCAGTTTATCAACGTAGAAGACTTGTAGTTTGCCCATGCGCATATCGTTCAATAAGAACTATTCAATGACAGATATTCTATCAATTGTTAGTCAACGTAGTAGTAGAAAGGTAACTTATTGGCTATCTGTTAAATCGCAGAGGCTCAATACTTATTCACAATAATCACAATCCTACATAGTAAAATCACTAAATGCAGCCTCGGGATGAAATGAAAATGAGAGTTTAATTTCTTTTAATTCTCCATCATGTATGGTAAACACATTCGTTTTGGCGTAATGCGTAAATTGATTTTTTCTTAGTGGGTCCTGATCTGTAGATTCTACCTCCATAAAGTAGCTTCCACTTTCCAGGAGTAACTTATCCATACCTTGACTGCCATACTTCCATTTTTTTACCAATTCTCCAGATTGATCATAAAGCTTCACCATCAGTTCCTGACCTTCGGCATGAAAATTTTCATCAGAATTTTCAAAATTAATACTCAAGCTTAACTCCCCTTGCTTGGCTAGATCGTCAGCCGGATTACAGGCTAGCAGGAGAAAGAAAAAAACACTCAGCTTTTTCATAGGATCTGTTTTAAGGTATCAGCCATCATTTCATAACAATTAAGATCAGGCACAGTTAAAAATGGTCATGAAGTGTCACTCCTAAATTGTATCATAATTTAAATAAATATTAAGTATGATGAAAGCTATGATCATTAATGAGCCGGGAGGCTCATTTGAATCGGTAGAACGAGAAGTTCCTCAACCTAAGGACAATGAAGTGCTGATCAAAGTACAGGCCTGCGGTATCTGCCACAGTGATATGTTTGTCAAAGAAGGTGGGTTTCCTGGTTTGGAGTATCCCCGTATTCCCGGTCATGAAGTGATTGGCATAATTGAAACCGTTGGAAGTGATGTAACCCAGTGGAAAAAAGGCGAACGCGTGGGGGTAGGTTGGCATGGTGGTCACTGTTTCCAGTGTGAACCTTGTCGTAGAGGTGATTTTATCAATTGTCAAAATGCCAAGGTTGCTGGCATCTCTTATGATGGAGGTTATGCAACGCATATGACTGCTCCTCATGAGGCTCTGGCTCGTATTCCAGAATCTCTGGATTCGGCAGAGGCTGCTCCTATCCTTTGCGCAGGAATTACCGTGTTTAATGCCATGAAAAACTCTGGCGCACTGGCGGGTGATTTGGTAGCGGTACTTGGCGTAGGTGGATTAGGCCACTTAGCGATTCAGTATGCTGCTAAAATGGGTATGCATACTGTGGCAATCTCTTCAGGTGATGACAAAAAAGAACTGGCAAAAAAACTAGGTGCCCATGATTATATTAATGGAAAAGCGGTAGATACCGCTGAAGCCCTGCAAAAAATGGGTGGCGCCAAGCTCATTCTGGCTACCGCACCTAATAGCAAGCTCATATCTTCAGTAGTAGATGGATTAGGTCCTAACGGCAAGCTGATGGTAGTAGGAGCAGATGCTACACCTATGGAAATCAGCCCTTTCCAACTGATCATGGGTAGAAAATCAGTAGCGGGTTGGGCCAGCGGTACCGCCATGGACTCTGAAGATACGCTGAATTTCAGCGCGCTTACCAACAGCGTACCTATGATAGAAAAGTATCCATTAGAAAAAGCCAATGAAGCCTACGACAGAATGATCAACAATGAAGCCCGTTTCAGGGTAGTGCTCACCATGGATTAAGATATGTGAAAAAGCAGGAATATTCCTGCTTTTCTCTTTTACTCAATGATAAGCTCAAAGTACAGTTCATAATCTTTTTAAGCTTTTGTGATTGTAGGATTACGATAAATCAGTCTATCACCATCGTACTGCCTTAAACTCCCAGCCAGGCACTACTTTTTGCATTTCTACCTGATCATCTCTTTTGGTGAGACCGCAATCCAGAAAGTTCTGATGCAGTTTTGCCAATGCCTCTTTGTCAAGCGCTACACCTAAGCCCGGTTCGCTGGGTACCTGAACAGCTCCTTCCTCAAATTTGAACCTACCTCCTACAATCACCTCATCTGACTGCCAGGGATAATGGGTATCCAGTGGGTAAGGGGGTTTGGGCAGGGAAGCGCCCAGATGTACCATCGCCGCCAGAGAAATACCCAGATGGCTGTTGGAGTGCATGGACAAATCCCTGCCGAAAGTTTCACAGATTTTTGCCAGTTCCATACTGGCGCGTAAGCCACCCCAGAAATGATGATCGCTTAGAATAATATCTTCGGAACCCAGGACTATGCTGGAAGGGATGTCATCAAAAGAAGTAGTGCACATATTGGTTGCCAAGGGTGTCTTCAGCACTTTTCTCACCTTCGCCATATTCTCCTGACCCCGGACCGGATCTTCCAGATACTCCAGAATGCCTTCCATTTTGCGCCCGTATTCAATACCCGTTTCCAATTTCCAGATGGCATTGGGGTCAAAGCGAAGGGGCACATTTTCTCCGAATGCTTCTCTTAAGGCAAACATGGCATCTACTTCCTGCTGAGGTTCAAACGCCCCACCTTTTAGCTTGATGGACTGAAAGCCAAATTCATTACACATCACTTCGGCCTGGGCAACGATACCGGCCGGGTCTAAGGCCGCTTCCTGCCTTGCCGCGGCCCATCCGCTAGCCTTAGGGTCTTTTTTGAATTCCAGCTTCCCTCCTGCGCCTTCATATTTATAAAAGAGATAGGCGGCAAAGGGAACACGATCCCGCATTTTACCACCCAGCAAATCCACTACCGGACGTCCTGTTACCTTACCCATGATGTCCAGGCAGGCGACTTCCATCGCACTAAAGATATGCACCAGTTTTCGCTGGTCCCAGGGGGCATCGCCCCTTAGTTTGGCAGACTCCTTGCCAAAGTGGTTTTCCAGCTCATGTTTCATACGGTTAAGCTGAAAAGGATCTCTACCTATGAGTAATCTTTTGGCTTCTTCCAGATCGGCATTGATGCTGGTATTTCCGGGAATCTCACTGATACCACTAATATTATCATCAGTAATGAGTTCTACGATGGTACGCAGGGCATAGGGAGCATGCAATCCGGCAGCATTGAGCAGGGGAGGATCAACTACCGCAATAGGAGTAATGTTAATCTCTTTGATTTTTGGACCTTTCTTATTTGAATATTTTTGGCTAGTCATAGGATGTTGTAATAGCTTAAGTGACGTTCAAATTAAGGTTTTCTTACAAAATATGCTGCTTAGAGAAATATTTGTTTACCAGTTTAACAGTTTGCTTAGATTCCCCCCTTTCACTTTTGCTATGTCTGTCTTACTATAGCCTTTCATATGCGCGTCAACAATCTGCGGTGTACCACTGCCCCATACCATTCTTTCCGGTCCAAATTCTTTGATGACACGGGATGTAAATGGCAAAGCACTTTCATAAAGCGGTTCATCTTCTGCAAAATGATTCAGCCCGGAAAGTTTCATATAGACACCGGGATATTTTGCAAGTTCTAACACATCAGCAAATTCAACTCCTGTGCCCATATCAGGTTCGGCAAGATGGTCTATGAGTACTATGCTGCCCGGAAATGCATTAATAGCCTCACCTGCCTGCTTTGCGTAGTTAGGTCCGATATGCAGTTCAATGATTACCCCTAAATCTACTGCCTGTTTCCAGAGTGCCCGTACGCCTGCGTCGGCAAAGCTATCCAGATAGTTTTCTTTGCCCCGGTGCGCATGGAAGCGGGTGGCGACAATATGTGGCTCCTGTTTTACCAAGTCCCTTAGCTTACGAGGGGCGTCAGTATCTTTGGGATAAAAAAGGCTGGTGCCACGCAAACGATCAGGTTCGCGTTTCAGACAGTCAAGCATCAAGCTATGATCGTCGCCATAGGGTTCAGGATGAACAATAACCGCTTTATCAATACCTTCTTCGTCCAGTCTATCCAGATAAGCGGCCAGCGGGTCATCGGGCTGCTTTGACACATCGGGCTGATAAGTGGCTTTAGGATGAAAAGGGTATTTCTGTACGTCCGGACTAAAGATATGGGCATTCCATTCTATGACTTCTTCCTTTTTTCTCATATTGTTCAACAGTATGTTATGTTTGCCTTCAGAGTGCTTCCGGTCTACTGCCAAAGCTCCAAGTGTAGCAGTAGTTATCACCTTTACAAAAGCTCTTCTTTCCAACATGAAAATGATTGTTAAATGATCTTATAAGATTGCCAACTTACCATTTTCCACTTCCCTTTTTGCTTCACATACACATTGGTGTAGCGAAGCCTACTTTGCCTGGGGCTTCCATCAGGATTTTTCTGTTAAAAATCACATAAGCCATTGATGATCGCAGTCTTATCGTAAATCCTGACTTTTACTTTCTTCCAGCTTAATATCATCATATGAGGTTTTCCCTTCTCTGATGGCATTAATGAATGAATCTTTGCTATCTACATTACCATTTGAATGGATGTAAACAAGCTGATCGTCAATTATATTTTCTAAGAAATCAAAATCCTCATTGATCATCGCCAGAAAACGACTCTTCTCTGCTTCCAGTACTTCGTCATCAGCCTGAGCAAAGCAGCAATGTACAGGCAGCATGAAAATGATGATATACAATATTTTTTTCATCTCAATCTTAAACAGAAAGTTAGTTTTGAAATAAATATTTACTCAATGGCTTCGGCAGCTATCGCCTGTAGGAGTGCTTTGTTGTAACCAAAGGCAAAGGCATGTCCCTGAAGGCCGCTGGCAGGATCTTCATGCTGAGGAATATGGTCGGGCATGAGCATACCGTCATAACCTACATCTCTCAAAGCTCTTACCACCTGAACAAAATCCATGTCTCCGTTATCAGGATATACTTCCTGGAAGTTATTCCAGCCTCCCTTGATATTGCGTAAGTGGATATTGAAGATCTGGTTGCGTTCCCCTACCCATTTGATGATCGGAATGATCTCGGTTTTAGGATCTCTGAGCCCCTCAGCCGTTGAGCCGAGACAAAGGTTAAATCCATGAGAAGGGCTGTCATACAATTGGGCAAAACGTTTTATTCCGGCAAATACATCGGGACTATTCCAGCGGGTAACGCCACGGTAAGCCACCGGTGCGGGAGGATCAGCGATATGATTTCCCAGTTTTACATTATACTCCTCAGCTACCGGCAGTACTCTGTCCAGGAAGTAAGTGATTCTTTCATAAATTTCATCAATGTCAGCGCCCCCACCGGTAATAGGTTCTTTATCCAGTCCTTGCTTTACGGCCTCCTCATAATTCCAGGTACTGTAGGACGCATTGCCCCGGCTGGGATCTACTGTTCTGCCGGTACGTAATATGGGGAGTATTATGGTGTTGTAAAGCAGCAGTCGCACTCCTGTTTTACCGGCTACTTCTATCATCTGCTGTATCATTTCTATCTCACGGTCACGTTCCGGGCTTTTGCCCAACATGATGTTTGGAGTTGATATTCTGTCAATTCCCGCTGAGGAAAGAGGCAAATGATAAGCTGCCAGGGTAATGCCGTACTTTTCGCAGGCTTCCTTTTTAGCCATTGAATCATCCAGGTCCCATCCTACTCCTTCTATCTCTCTAGGAGAGCCGCCGTCTATGTGAAAAACGCCATGACGGGCAAGGAATTCCAGGTTCTCTTTAGTAGTACCGCCGTGCTGGCAGCCTACTTTCATCAGTACTTCTTTCCTGGGATTGGAAGTAGCGGCAGCTTGGTTTTTCTGTGTGCTTAATCCTAAAGCACCTACAGAACCAGTTGCAGTGACTTTAACAAAATTTCTGCGTTTCATGATGATCACCTCCTTTGGTTATGATTCGTGAATTGATAATTGTTCCATAAACATGGCGATGGCACTGTGGTCCAGTTCTCCATTGCCCTGGGCTAAAATGGCATCCATATGCGCGGCTACCTGGGCTGATCCATAGAGAGGAACGGAAAACTCCCTACTCGCCTGCAAAGCTATATTCATGTCTTTGCGATGCAGCTTGATTTTAAAACCCGGTTGAAAATTCTGGTCAATGATTCTTTGTCCGTGTAAATCCAGAATTCTGCTTTGTGCAAAGCCTCCCAGTAAAGCTTCTCTCATCTTAGCGAGGTCCACCCCTGCTTTTTTGGCCAGTGTAAAAGCTTCAGCCACCGCCTGTATGGTCATGCCTACGATGATCTGGTTACAGGCTTTGGTAGTTTGTCCGGCTCCCGCCTCACCAATTCTGACCACATTTTTTCCCATCACTTCAAAGAGGGGTTTTGCCCTTTGAAACGCCTCTTCACTCCCGCCTACCATAAAGGACACCGTACCTGACTCAGCGCCTACCTGTCCGCCGGAAACGGGGGCATCCAGCGCTTCTACGCCTTTTTCCTTCATTAGGGCATATATTTCTTGGGCAGCAGAGGGAGCGATAGTAGACATATCAATAAAAAGTGAACCTTTCCTGATGCCTTCTAAAACGCCACCTTCACTCAAAACCACTTCTTTTACTTCAGGAGAATCAGGAAGCATAGTGATGATGATATCATTTTCCTGAGCAAGTTCTTTTGAAGACGCACAGGTTTTTGCACCGGCTTCCTTCAAAGCATTAGCGGCATTACTTTGTTTCAAAACCGACAGCGCATAGCCCGCTTTAATTAAATTCAACGCCATCGGCTTCCCCATAATACCAAGTCCAATAAATCCGATTTTTTCCATTTGTCTTTTGTTTTCTTTCAATCCTTAGTTTTTATTTCAAGTTTTAGTAAATCCATCATATCAGCGGAAAAAGTTTTGCGGCTATGAGAATGACGATCAGCCCGCTAATCCCCATGATGGTGAGTAAGGGAGAGAATGTTTTCAGGGCTTCCTGCTCCGTAAGGTTGCTCATCTTACACACGATCCAGAAACCGCTATCATTCATCCAGGGAATGAGTTTGGAACCACAGGCAATAGCCAATCCTAAATACAGCTGATGATACTCCAGTACGGTAGTATCTGCCATTCCAGCTAGAATTCCTGATGCGGTAATCATGGCTACCGTAGCAGAACCCTGAGCGGTACGTACCACTGCACTAATGAAAAAAGCCAATGGCAGCAAGGCCATTTGAAAATTCTGGGTTAATGCGCCAATGCGGGCACTGATGCCGGTTTGTTGCAGCATACCGCCAAAGGCTCCACCCGCAGAAGTAATCAGGATGATCATACCAGCGGTCATTAATGCGCCTTGCACGGAAGTAAAAACTGCTTTTTTATCACCTCTTTTTTGCATAGCCAGCATGACCAATGCGGCTAATCCACCAGCTACTAAGGCTAAGTTTTTCTCTCCCAAAAATTGGATAATGCTTTCAATAAAAGAATAGCCCCCATCTTCATTCGTTTCAGATAAGTCTATAATGGCTTTGGCGCTAATAAATACCAGAGGAATTAATATTGGGAGGAGTGCAAACCAAAGCGATGGTAGTTGTTTATCCTCTTTACTGCCCAATGATTTGATCTCTTTTAAAGGCGCATCGGCTGCATCACGCAAGGGAATGGGCCATTTACGATTTGCCCATGCCGCATAAAAATAGCCTACAATTATCGTTACCAATCCTACCAGAAAACCACCAATCATCATCATGCCAATGGGAATATTCATCTCACTGATCAGAAATAGCGGGCCGGGAGTTGGGGGAACGAGGGAGTTAGCCATTGCTGCGCCAGCGGTGATACAAAGTACCAACAGCAAGTAATTTTTACCAATGCGTATTGCCATTGCTTTAGCCAGTGGAATCATCAGGTAAAAAACAGTATCAAAAAAGACCGGTATGCCGAGAAAAAAACTACTACCTAAAAATGTGAGTGGTGCTCTTTTGATGCCACTTAGCTTAAGTGTAGAACGTACAATTCTCTCAGCAGCGCCACTTTCCAGCATACATTTGCCGATGATGGATGCCATGGCGATCAGAATCCCAATTTTGCCGGCAGTGCTTCCAAACTGAAGTGCTATTCTTTCTCCAATGTCCCGATTGGCTAACTGCTGGGCTGCCGCTGTCGATGTACCGGTATCCAGGGCATATTGCTCAATGGCAGCGGCTGGTGTCATCATCGCTACGACAAATGCCCCTAACAGTAGTGCAAGAAATGGATGTAAGCGTAATCCGATGATGCCACCGACTACAATCAATATGCCTATCAGCAGGATAAAAAGAGGATCTTCCATCATCATTTTGCAGACTTGTTATCACTTCCTCTCATACGATTGAGTTGGGCAGCCATTTGCTTCGCGCCATTGGCTACAAAAGTAGCATCAGCACCACAGGCGATCATTTTTATTCCCATATCATGATAAGTTGTATAGTCTTCAGGGTTAAATAAGAGTATTCCGGTGGTTTTACCTGCCTTTTGAGCAGCATTTACCGTTGCTTTCAAAGCATCTTTAAAGGTGGGGTGATCAAACTGCCCGAATATGCCCAATGCCATAGAGAGGTCTGCCGGACCAATAAATAATACATCTATGCCATCCAATGAAGCAATGGCATCCAGATGATCCAGCGCCTCCAGGGTTTCTATTTGCAGTACACCCAGAATATTCTCTTTTGCTCCGCTATGATAGGCATCAAAATCTTTCCCAAAATTGGTGGCTCTTACCATTTTCGCTACACCGCGACTACCTTCAGGAGGATAGCGTAAGGCTTTCACCACCAGCTTTGCTTCTTCCAGATTGTTAATTCTCGGGCACATCACCCCTTCCGCCCCCATATCCAGTACCCGGTGAAAACGCTGCCGCTCAAAACTTTCTACCCTTACAATCGGGGCAGCGGAAGTATGTTCCAATGCCTGTAGCTGATGCAGAACATCTTTCTCACCACCCGCCCCATGTTCCAGGTCAATCAGCACCCAGTCAAATCCTGACAGACCCACAATTTCTGCAGTCACGGCACTTCCCAGATTAAGCCAGCAGCCATTAAGTATTTCTCCTTGTTTGAGTCGTTGCTTTAGGTTTTTCATTTACAATAGTTTGGTTCTGTTGTACTAGTAAAAAGTCGGAAGACGGAAGTCAGAAGTTTACTTCAGACTTCCGTCTTCCGACCAGATTTTTACTCCCTATCCCACCATACTCTGGTATCCAGAATATCAGGTCCCTGTCTATTGCTTGCTTCGTCAACGTGTTCTTTATTGACTGTAAGCTCAGAGTCAGGGTAGGTTAGCCGGCGAATAAATTCCTCTGTCCTGAGATCACTTCCCGGATAGGGATTCGGACTTACTACTGGAAAGCCGCTACGACGGAAATTGGCCCAGGCTTCCGGCCCATTAAGCAATGAAGCCACCCAATACTGGGAATTGATCTGTTCTAACTCACTCCCACTTTCTAATGGATGAGCCTGAATATAGGCATTAATCTCACTGAGTTCAATATCAGTATCACCCGGCCAGCTACCCAGTTGGTTCATATGTGCACGTATCCCCTGATGAAACAAAGCCTCAGCATCTCCGGATACCCAGCCTCTTACTACAGCTTCTGCATGGAGTAAAGATGTCTGAGCATAGGTAACCAGATAACTGGGTGCTTCTGGGTTGCCTAACCGAGTACGGTCAAGCTGACTATAGGCAAATAAGCTGGCTACTCCATCAGCTATGGCAACCGGGGGAATGGTAGTATTATCATATCCCTGGGGCATGCCTATCTGTGCCTCAAAAGACCTGTCGGCTACCTCCTCTGTCTGCTCACCACCACTTTCTGCTCCTACATAGCGGACGGCAATCACTTCCAGCCGGGGGTCCTCATTTTCCTTCAAATATTCTACAAACTCTTTGTCCAGATAGTAAAAAGGAGCCTGTCCACCATTAAGGTTAGTACCTACCGCATTTCTGAAATTGGCGTTGTGTCGGACAACTGCATTTCCCATATTTGACTGCATAAGTCCTCCGGCTACTGCCTTAGCAGTATATTCCTCAGCCAATCCCGGGTTCACTTTGGTAAGCCGCATAGCTGCCCTCAGCAAGAGTGAGTTTCCCAGCCTTCTCCACCGGTCGGTATCACCATTAAAAAGTATATCCTGAGTAGCAATAGGTTTGGAAGCATCCAGCGCTGTGGAAGCAGTTTCCAGTTCGTTCAGAATATCCATATAAATGTCCTCCTGACGATCATAAGCCGGAAAGACAATACCTTCAAGAAAAGCCAGACCAGCTTCTCTATAAGGAATATCACCATAGGTATCAGTCAATACCATAAAAGCATATGCCCGCCAGATTCTGGCCATATTGTAAAGATTAGATTTTTCCGGATCTTCTTCAGTTCTCTCCACGACATCAATTAGGTTTTTGATGATGTTCCGGTAATACCTTTGCCAGTTTGCCTGTGTGGCAGAACGGTTATCCTGGTTTAAGTTTCCACCCGTTCCTACTCCGGTAAAGGGAGTAATCATCTGCCTGACTATGGTGGTTTCGTAGGTAAGATTACCATATTCCAGTGAACTTTCTATGATGGCGTAATTCAACTGGAAGGCGGGCTCTACGGTAGTCAGTCGGACTGGATTTGTATTAAGTTCATCAAATCCATCATCACAGGCGGTGAGCAAGGCGAAAACCATGAACCAGCGTAAGAAGTAGATATTTTTATTTTTCATTTTCTTGATGCTTTTGGTAATGGATTAAAATTTGATATTCAGGTTAAACCCTATACTGCGGGTGATTGGTAATCCAGTAGCTTCCAAACCAACCAGATTATCGGAGATCAACCCATTCTGATCAGGGTGAATGTGGGGAACCCATTTTTTGATTACTGCCACATTATTCGCTACCAGACTCAATCGTGCACCCTGAATAAAATCTACAGAAGAAAGCAGGCTACTAAAATCATAACCTACCGTAATCTGCCGCAACTGCCACGAGCCGGCATCAAAGACTGACTGTTCGGACATTCTTCCGGATCGTATGGTTTCGTAAAAAGGCTGAATTTCTGCCCGGGCGGTATTGGTTACATAGTTTCCCTCCTCGTCTTCCATCACGCCATCGCCAATGACATAACCCTGATCTCTTCCTACCAGGGTAGCCTTGTCCAGACCGTGACGGTAAGCATTGGTATGGGTACCTGAGATCATTTTATGTCCAAGTTTGAAATCTATCAGAAACGAAAGGCTGGCATTTTTATAGCGGAAACTATTTGTAAAACCACCAATCCAGATGGGAATAGCCGTACCAAAATTTAACTGTTCGTTAGAACGTAGGGGGCGTCCGCTTTCCGAATCAAACACTTGACGACCCTGTGGGTCCCTAAACCAGCCCCAACCATAGAGCTGTGCCATGGGCTTACCTACCTCCTGACGTAGTTCTCCATGAAAATCAGCAGTTCCAACGGTAATAAAGGTGCCTACTGAATCTTCTCCTAAGCTAAGCACTTCCGAAACATTATATGAGGCGTTTACACTGGTATTCCATTCAAAATTCCCTGTTTTGACAGGAGAAACCGCAGCATACATTTCTATACCTTTGTTCACACTTTCTCCTACATTTATCAATTGTCTTTGAAATCCTGAACCGTCGGATACTTGTGCCTCTAATATTTGATCAGAGGATAATTTATCATAAAGTGAAATTTCAAATCTAAGGTTATCAAACAACTGCATTTCAAGTCCTATTTCCTTTTCGGTAACCCGCATAGGACGTAAGTTATCGTTGGGGACCAGCGAACCGCTGATGCTGGCTACAGGCTGTGCTGTTCCGTTTTCGTCAGGAAACTGTTGGGTGTTTACGCTATAGAAAAGATTATCAGCATAAGGCTGTACATCAGTATCGCTACCTACTTCAGCGTAGGCAGCCCTCACCTTACCGAAAGACAACCAGTTGGGTAAATTGGCAAAGGCTTGCGAAAACACAAAACTACCGGTAACTGAGGGATAAAGAATACTCCGGTTTGCGGGAGACAAGGTAGAAAACCAATCATTTCTGACTGTAGCATTCAGATAGGCAAAGCCCTTATATGAAATCTCGGAAGCAGCATACAGAGAGTTTACCTGTCTTTCTGAAATGCTGTACTGAGGACTCACTTTACTGGCATTTTCAATGGTATATTTGTCACGGGTGTAAAACAGTTCGGCCAATACATTATTTCTATCAGATCGCCGATACATCTGGTTTCCGCCCAAATTGACGTTCAATCCAATGTCACCAAAGGTGCGGTCAAAGCCCAGCAAAAAGTCAGCGTTGATTTCCCGAAATCGTAACTGGTCTTGCACATATTCTCCGTTGACTAAGCCAGGAGGAGGCGAGGATTGTCTTTGCGAACCAGTAGGAAGATTATACTCCTGGTCACGCGAAAAATAATCCTGGCCTACCCTTCCCTGCAAATACAGCCAATCCGTAAAGTTATAGCGGGCTGTAATATTGCCATAAATACGGTCCTTCACGTTATTTTCAAAGCGTGAAAGTGCAAAATAAGGATTGGTACGATTGGTAAACCTTGAATAAGGGAACTCATCCCCATTTTCATCAAAAGCATATTCTTCCAGCAGGTCTAAAGGCATAGAAGTAGCCAGTGTATAGATCACTACCGGGCTATAATCCTGTTCAGCGATATTTGGCGGATTTTTCCGGTCTTCTTTGGAGTAATTTATATTGCCTGATATGGTCAACTTATCCGCCAGGGTTTGGGTAAACCCGAGGTTCACTGTTTTCCGGTTGTAATGAGAACCGGGCAAAATGGCTTCGCTATCCATATTAGACAGCGAAAGGCTGAACCCTCCGTACTCTCCTCCGGAAGAAATGGTTACTGTATTAGAAAAGGTAGAACCATTCTGATAATAATCCCTGACTTTGTTTGGCTGAGGTACATAAGGCACTTCTATTCCATCAAATAGGATCTGAGTCATGCCCGGCTCAAACTTCTCTCCAAAACTCCACACCCCGGAAACCGGACGGGGTGAAGTAGGGCGTTCACCACCTTCTCCCTGCCCATATTCATATTGGTAATCGGTATAATCTAGGGGTGTATCAAAAGTATAGTTAGTATTATATTCCAGTTGAATGCCCCTTCCTTCAGCACGGTTACGGGTAGTGATCATGATGACTCCATCTTTGGCACGTGAACCATACAAGGCTGAGGCCGCTGCCCCTTTCAGTATATTCATGGAGGTGATGTCATCAGGATTGATACTGCTTAAACCATCTCCACTATCTGAGGTACGGTTACTTCCCCGTTCAGAGATTTCGCCACGTGCCCCTGCATTGGTATTATCAATTGGGACTCCATTGACTACGATCAGGGGTGAATTATCACCTCCAAAAGATGAGATGCCTCGTATACGGATTTTGCTGCTACCTTGAGGTCCTGAGCCAAGACCCGTTATGTTTACCCCGGGCACTTTACCCTGAAGGGCATTGGCAAAATTAGGTGTGCGGTTTACATTAAATTCTTCGGGCTTGACTTTAGCCGTGGCATAACCTAGTGATTTGGCTTCCTTTTTGATACCTAAGGCGGTAACTACCACCTCGGTGAGCGCCTGAACACCAGGTGACAATGATATATTGATCGTAGACTGACCATTGATAGGCACTTCCTCAGTACTATACCCAACAGAAGAAAAAACAAGTGCAGTCACATCATCTTCTACAGTAATCTGGTAATTTCCACTGATATCAGTAACTGTACCGGTCAGCGTACCTTTAGCCAATACATTCACCCCAGGCAAAGGGTCATTACTATCCCTATCAGTTACCTTACCGCTGATAGTTTTTTCCAGCATTTCCTTATGATGATCTGTGACGAAACTTTGTAAAGAAGCCATCGCTTGTAAGGCATGCTGATTATTATAATTATTTTGCGAGGCAGGCTTTTTATTTACTTTTTCGGGTAGAATTGTATCATCTTTTTTAAATACATAGTAGTAGTCTTTCTGCACTTTTTTAAAATCCAGTGCATAGGCATGAAGTAAATTCTCAAGCGTTTTCTCCAGGTCATCGTATAAAAGCAACTGGATTTCGTCTTCTACATACTTATTCTCAACATCTCCCACCTGATAATAAAAGCTTACATGATAATTTTCCTCTAATTCTTTAAGCACTGAAGCCAGACTTTTTTCACCCTGATGATCATCACTGCGCTGGATGTGCGTGGCAGTTAGGGCAAGATTTTGTGCAGTCGCAAAGTGACTTAACCAAGGACTGAAAATGATCACCAGAGCCCAATAGATTAGATAGTTATTTTTTTTCATGGCGTTGTAATTAGTAGTAATAATTCTTTTGTCTTTTGCCTGCAATCTTCAGGGCCCTAGAAGAGAGGCAATAAGCTTACTGATACATGATGGTATTTTCTTTTTTCTTCATAGTGGTATGGGTTACATTAGCAATAGCTTCCAGGAGAATTTCAATATTATCAGAGGGAAATGTTCCTCTCAGGTTGATTTGTTGTGCTACCTCATCCTTAGGAAAGTGCAGTTCCAATCCGTAATTATCTTTTAACATACTACTAATCTCTTCGTAATCAGCACCTTCAAAATTGATCACCCCTTCTTTCCAACCAGTATAATTCAGCGTTTCTACAATTTTCTGACTAATTAACATTTCCCCTCTTTTAACTTCTACCAGCTCATCAGGCTGCATCAAAAGTGAATCTTTATGTTCGTCTATCTCCAGTTGTATACTTCCCTTCTCAAGTACTACCTGCGTTCTTTCATGCCTTGCCTTCACATTGAAGCGTGTTCCCAGCACTTTTATTGACAGATTGTCGGTATGAACAATAAATTTAACGGGCCTTTTATTACCTGATTCAAGTTGGTGATCCAGGTGGCTGACATCAAAAAAACCTTCTCCTTCCAACCATACCTCGCGTAGCTTTTCGTCTATATTTTGATAATGAAACTTAATGGAAGAGTTACCATTGAGGGTAACCCTGCTGCTATCAGGCAGGATATAGGTTTTTATCTCTCCATAAGCTGTTGCATACTGAACTTCTTCAGAAGACTGCTCCCTCAATTGATGATATCCCCAGACAAAAGTAACCAGTAGGACAACTGCTGCTGCTATTCCCGGCCAAAATAGCCAATGTCGCCTTTCAATGCTTTCACTATCCTTAAGAATGATTTCATCAGGATTATTTTGCGTTAGTCTGATAATACTTCTGCGTAGTGCACTTTTCTTCTCTTCCGGTAACTGATACTTTTCTTTTTTCAATCCCCAGATAATCTTCTTAGACTGTTCAAGCTCTTTTACATGTTCAGGATGCTCACTTATCCATTTTTCCCAAATCACAGCATTCTCCTGTCCATGAGATATGACCCAGGCCTGAAATGAATCGTCCATTAACAATTCGGCTACCTTATTATGTTTATCCATCAGACTTTTTCTTGAACACTATTAATAGAAGCAACTCAGAAAAAAATCTACTGTATTTTTTAAAAAAAATTTTTGGCTAGTATATCACTACAACAGAAATACAGAATAAAGCTAACATTACGAATAAATAAAGAATAGTGTGACGCCTTTCAGGTTTCATCACTTTACTCAGCTTTAGAATAGCTTCATGTAAAAGGTTGTACAGGCTCTGTTTCTTTACATTCATAATTTCAGCTATTTCATCATAGGTAAGGTTTTCAGAGTACCTGAGCATGATGGCTTCTCTCTGCTTGGGGCTTAACGTAGCGAGGGCTTTTTCAAGCTGTAATTTAAAGCTTTGCACCTGATCAGAATTTTCATCCTGCTGGAAATTGGGGACTTCGTCACAATAAACAAGCTGGGTATAATCTTCCAGATAGCTGATTCTTTTGTATTTGGAAAGTTGTCTGAGTAGTTTTTGCCGAAATGCCTTCAGGAGATATGCTTTAATGGAAGTTGGTTGGCTAAGCTTTTCTTTTTTTACCCAGATCTCGGTAAGTAAATCCTGTATCGCATCTTCTATGATTTCCGACTTGTTGGTAAACTTTCTGCCATAATTGGAAAGCAAATCTACGTGAAGGTCATAAAGCTGCACCAAAGCCTGGCCATTGCCCTGTTTCATCTGTAACCAAATTGTTTGGTTTTCTATATGATGATGTTTAGCCTGCAAAGTTTTGATTCATTTATAGTAAGAATACATCTTTTCAAGCTAATTATCAAATTTTTACATTTTTTGGCCTTACAATTAAATATTTTGTAAGCCTACTGATAAGTCCATCTAACCCATCGCTCTGTTTCTATAATTTTACTAAAAAAAATAGAGCTATGGCTTAAGTTCTTACTTTCGCCATAGCCCTTTTTATACTAATGATTACTAAAACTCCTAACTTATTTAATTATTTCTCCTTCTTTCCATTACCTCCAAGTAATCATTCAAAAATCTCTGATCATTTTCATCACTATCACCGTAATAGCTTCTCAGTTCATCAAACTTTTGGTGCATCATTTCCTGCACCTCAGCATATTCAGGGTCATCGTAAATATTGTTCATCTCATTGGGATCTTCCTGAAGATCGTACATTTCCCACTCATCAATATCATAGTAGAAATGCATCAGTTTATAGCGATCAGTAGCTACTCCATGATGACGCTTCACCATATGCACTGAAGGGTATTCGTAATAAGTGTAATATACTGCATCCCTCCACTCATCGGTTTCTCCATTTACCAGCTTACGGAAAGATTCTCCCTGCATTTCTTCAGGTGCTTCTATGCCTGCGTAATCCAGCAAGGTAGGCGCGAAGTCCAGGTTTTGTACCAGCTTATCAATCTTGGTACCTGGCTCAATTTCTTTAGGATAACGAACCAGGAGCGGTGTACGGAAAGACTGCTCGTACATGAAGCGTTTGTCAAACCAGCCATGCTCTCCCAGGTAAAAACCCTGATCAGAAGTATAAACCACGATGGTATTGTCTGCCAGTCCGTTTTCTTCTAGGTAATCCAGTACCTCACCTACTCCATCATCCACTGACTTGATCGTGCGCAGATAATCTTTGATATAACGGTTAAATTTCCAGATGGCAATCT
Source organism: Catalinimonas locisalis (assembly GCF_038039535.1). NCBI lineage: Bacteria > Pseudomonadati > Bacteroidota > Cytophagia > Cytophagales > Catalimonadaceae > Catalinimonas > Catalinimonas locisalis. The sequence continues at coordinate 94,103 of NZ_JBBPHP010000010.1, forward strand.
CTTTTTCCTTTTCTTTAGCCTGATCGTTGGTAAAATTCAACTCACTTGTCGGTGCATAAGCTTTTTTGAAAGCCTCATTTTTCGGTTCATAAGCCGCATTCCATTGCTGCAGTTGTTCTTCGTTAAAGCGAGCCAGTTCCCGATCAAAACCAGTACTGTCACCATTAGGATCAACAATCATTTTAAAATCATGTCCCCATCTGGCATGACCATCCACTTCCATTTCCTGCTCTTTAGCAGCAGTACCTCTACCCTCATAGTTAGTCAAATCATCAAAATAGTTTGAGGGTGGATCAAAAGTTTTGTCATCGTACAAGGTCAGATATTCAGGAGCAGGCTTCCAGTTACGGTGAGGAGCTTTCTGGTGATACATCATCATGAAAGGCTTGTCCTGATCACGCTTGTTTTTGAGCCAGTCCAGCGCTGCATCGGTAGTAATATCAGTAACATAGCCTTCAAAACGTTGCCTTTCTCCGTCCACCAAAAAGTCTGGATTATAGTAATGCCCCTGCCCGGGCAGTACCATGGAATAATCAAAACCCTGAGGCAAGCCATCCAGGTGTATCTTTCCAATCAAAGCTGTCTGGTAACCGTTGGCCTGAAGTAACTTGGCATAATTGGGCTGATCCCAGTTGAAAGGCTGTACGTTGTCTACTTTTCCATTGATAAAGCTATGTTTACCAGTGAGCACTACTGCTCTGCTAGGGGCACAAATTGAGTTGGTGACCGTAGCCCTGGTAAAAATTGCGCCTTCCTTAGCAATTCTATCAATATTAGGGGTTTCGTTGAGGTTGTGACCATAAGCACTGATCGCCTGGTAAGCATGATCGTCACTCATGATAAAAACAATATTAGGAGGCCCCTCATTTTCTTCTGTCTGTTGAGCCTCATTGCTACAGGAAGCCGTGAATAGCCCCACAAAAAACAGAGAAGCCCAATAGAGGTAATCTTTGGTTGATTTCATAGTTTAATAAATTGTTTATCAGTCATTTATGTATTTTACTAACTCAAAACTCAGCTAAATATTCTTAGCATTCTTTATTACCTTAGATCTACTCAAGGATTAGCAATTCGTCCTGGCTCGCGCACATTTTTTCCTTCAATATTCTGCAGGTCATCACCAAGATCCTGACGAGCTTCATCAGCGATTTTTTGTAATTCAGCTACAATTTCAGGATAAGTATTCTGCACATCATAGCGCTCTCCCGGATCACGACGCAGGTCATAGAGTGCCAGCGCTGTTTGGGCCTGCCCGGTAGGTCCGTTTACACCATCCTGACCAGGTTCTAACCCTTCGTAAGTACGATGCTCATGCGGAAACACCAGCTTCCAATGGTCTCTTCTAACTGCCTCCAAAGCATTTCCCTGATAATAGTAATAGAAAATTTTGCGTGGCTTTGCGCCTTTTTCTGCTTTCATCAACGGCAATATACTCACCCCATCAATTTTCTTTTCGGGTAAATCTACCGCTAGTATGTCTGCAAAAGTAGGCAGGAAATCTATAGTAGATGCCAGTTGATTGCATACACTTCCTGCGGGAATCTGTGCAGGCCATTTCATAAGACAAGGTACACGTTGCCCACCTTCAAAGCTGGTGCCCTTTCCTTCCCGCAAGCCTCCGGTGGAACCGGCATGCTCCCCAAAGTTTAGCCAGGGGCCATTGTCGGAAGTAAAAATCACCAGGGTATTTTCTGTTAAGCCATGTTTCTCCAGTGCTTTCATGATCTCCCCGACAGACCAGTCTATTTCCATAATCACATCGCCATACAAGCCCTGCTCACTTTTCCCTTTAAACTTATCTGATACTGCCAAAGGAACATGTGGCATAGAATGCGGTACGCACAGCAGAAAAGGTTGATCTTTGTTTTTGTTGATAAATTCAACAGCACGTTCAGTGTAAATGGTAGTCAGCTCTGCCTGATCGTCCAGATCTTCTATGGTTTTGAAAACGGTATCTCCCGCCATCAAAGGAAGCTCAGGATAGCTGGCTTTTCGGGCATGGGTTTCTTCAGTCGCCAGTTGCATATCGTAGGTCCACTTCCACATATCATTAGAATAGGGTACGCCAACATAATCATCAAAGCCTTGCTGTGATGGCAAAAATGGTTTCAAATGCCCCAGATGCCACTTACCATACATCGCAGTAGCATAATTTCCTGCACGTTTTACCAATTCAGCAATGGTTTCTTCCTCAGGATTCAAACCAATTTTGGCGTGAGGATTTAAGGCTCCTCCTATGCCTACTCTGTTGGAATAACATCCGGTAAGAATCGCTGCTCTTGAAGCAGAACATACTGCCTGAGCTACTTCAAAATTAGTAAAGCGCATGCCTTCAGCAGCGAGTTTATCCAGATTGGGCGTTTGATATTGCAAAGCGCCGTAAGTTCCTAAGTCCCCATAACCCAGATCATCTGCATAGATCAGTACAATATTGGGTTGGTTATCTGAGCTTGATTGAGCTTGAAGCTGACTCAAGGAAATTAAGAAAAGTGAAAGCAATAAAAGTTGTTTGTAAAAGTTCATGCACACCAAATTTATCTAAAAAAAGGAAAGTACTGCTAAACCGCAGACTTTCCTTTTCAGTTTACCTCTTAGTAACCTGGGTTTTGTTGTAAATCTCCATTGAGGTCTACCTCCCGCTGAGGTATTGGCATCAGCACCATATAATCTTTGATATTCTGTGCAATTTCTACCTTATTGCTTTCTGCTACTGAAGCTTCATAGGCAGCATGCTCAATCATCCGTTCAATAAACCTGCCGGTGCGTACCAGGTCAAACCAGCGGTGCCCTTCCATAGCCAGTTCCAGTCTACGCTCCAGCCATACAGCTGTTCTGAAATCCTCCGCAGAAAGCCCTACATAGTTATGCTCAGTATCATTGAATGCACGTTCTCTTACCCGGTTCAGGTAAGTCAGGGCTTTTGGCGTCTGACCTATCTCATTAAGCGCTTCAGCATACATCAACAGAGCATCAGCGTAACGAATAACGTGCATATTGGCATCACTATTGGCGGGATTGTTCTCACCCTCTTCCCAATATTTGGTGAAGATCGGAATACTGGAAGTATGCACCGAGCCATCTATCAGGCTTACAAAATCAGTGGTAAAAGTGGCAGCTTTTCTCTCATCATCATCTGAAAAGCGATCATAGAGGTCACGGGTTGGAATATCGGCTTCATTAGAGTTGGTAAGCCCTAGCACACCGAAACCACCAGGCAAAGAGTATTTAGGGCCTTGGAGAATCATGGCTGAATTACCGTTGCCGGGAGGATCCATAAACTCAATGGAAAAGACCATCTCCATGCCATTTTCAGTAGATGGTTCCCAGTTGTCTCCGAAGTTATCGTGCAAAGCATAGCCATAGGTTCCTTCGTTTTCTACCACTTCTGCCAGTTTATCAGCTGCTTGCTGATATTCATGCATGGTCAGGTATACTTTTCCCAGCAAAATTTTTGCTGCCCCTTTTGTAGCTCGTCCGGTTTCAGAATCACCATAGGATATCGGCAATACGGTTTCCGCCTCCATCAGGTCCTGAATGATTTGCTCGTATATTTGTGCAGCGGGCATACGTTCACCCATAGCATCTTCCACTGTTTCAAGCTTAAGGATTAAAGGTACATCGCCATAGAAACGAACCAAGTTGAAATAATACAGAGCACGAAGAAACTTAGCTTCACCTACAAGCCTGGCCCTCAAAGTTTCATCCATATTGATATTTGGAATATTAATGATGGCCGTATTGGCTCGGGAGATTCCGGAATAGTTTCTCTGCCACATTTCGCGCGTGAACTGATTTTCTGACGTATAGCGCATATACTCCAGATTCTGCAAAAATTGATTAGGCATTCCCAATCCATTTTTCTCATCATCAGCGGGCAAAGCATTGAGTAAAAAAATATGCCTTTCGTAAATGCTGTAAAGCTGCTCATATACAGCAGCTACCGCTGCTTCTGCATCGGTACGACTGCTGTAAAAATTGTCAATAACAAAACGGTCTTCTGGTGATTCTTTCAGAAATTCTTCATTACAGGAAAATAAAAAGCCTGTTCCCAGAATTATGATGAATGATATATATATCTTTTTCATGCTTGTTGCAATTTTATTATTGTAAGTTCATCTTCACACCTAACATAAATGTCCGCGACTGTGGGTACCCTCCAAAGTCTTCACCCATCTGAAGGTTAGTTGCCCCACGGTAGCTTACTTCGGGATCATAACCAGTGTAATCGGTAAAGGTAAGTAGGTTTTGCGCGGTGGCGTAAACCTTAAGCCCGCTTAACTTATCACTTACCAGATTAGGGAAAGTATAAGCCAGGGTAAGGGTTTTCACTTTCAGGAAAGAACCATCTTCCATATACGCATCGCTAAATACCGCTGAACGATTGGTAGTAGCTACCGGATACCTGTCACTGGGGTTTTCTGGTGTCCAGCGATTGACCATATCGGCATACACATTTTGCCCTCCGGAAGGCAATTCAAGCTCCATCGCGTTGTAGTTGAAGATATCATTGCCATAGGAGTACTGCATAAAAACATTAAGCTCTACTCCTCTGTAAGAAAAGTTATTGGTGAATCCACCAAAGAAGTCCGGGTTAGGGTCACCGATCACAGTTCTGTCATAAGTGGCATTTACATTACCGTCAGGAACACCTTCAGGTCCACCAAGATCAAGGTAACGACGTCCTCCTATCCAGTTGGTAGGGCTGGTCGGACCGGCATTCAGTTCAGCCTGGTCCTGGAAAATTCCATCAAAAACATAACCGTAGAATAAACCAATAGGCTCACCAACGATCAGCCTGTGTATAGGCCCCGTCTTCAGGTGACCATCTCCTCCTCCAACGTCCTTATAATCTTCTCCACCCAGTTCCAATACCTTATTCCGGTTGAATGAAATATTAAATGCTGTTGTCCAGCTGAAATCACCACGAGTAAAGATGTCGCTCTCAATGGAAAGTTCCACGCCTTTGTTTTCTATGCTTCCGATATTTTGCAGCGAAGATGCAAAGCCTGATACATAAGGCACTGCCACATCATAGATCAGATCAGTGGTCTTTTTGTAATAGTAGTCTGCGGTAAACCTTAATCTTTCCTGAAAGAAACCAAAATCTAAACCCAGGTCAAACTGAGAGGTTTTTTCCCATTGCAGATCAGGGTTAGGGATTTTATTAGGATAGAATCCTGTAACCAGTGATCTGCCTAAGGTGTAGGTGGTGTTGGTCAAAGTTGGCAAAGACTCATACAATCCTATTTCCTGGTTACCGGTTACTCCGTAACTAGCTCTTATTTTCAGATTTGAGAAGAGGTCCAAATCCTGAATAAAATCTTCCTCAATCAATCGCCAGGCTACAGCACCTGATGGGAAAAATGCATATTTGTTATTGGCACCGAAGCGGGAAGAACCATCCACACGAGCGTTGAAGGATATCAAGTACTTTTCATTGATATTGTAATTTACTCTTCCCAGATATGATAAAAGGCTCCACTCTGTTCTGGATGACCCTGGCTGATTATAAATCGCACCGGCACCGAGTGAGTTTTCTTCCAGCACATTGTTCACAAAATCCTGAGACGAAGCTTCCAGACTTTCAAATAAATTTTGCTGAAATGTGATACCCCCCAGCACGGAAAGTGAATGTCCGGGCATAATTTCAGTATCCCAGCGTAAGGTATTTTCATTCAGCCAGTTGGTGGTATATCCTCCATTAACTGTTGCCGTGGCTACTCCGCCTGACTCAAAGATGTTGGAAGGCACAAAGGTATCAAATTTGGTATTGACCAGGTCAGTACCGAAGGACACTTTGGCAGTAAGCCCCTCAAGAAATTCCCACTCACCGTAGATATTTCCCAAGAGGCGAAGCATGGTACTTTCTCTTACCTGCTCTCTGGCAGTAGCAACCGGATTAGCCAGAATGATTCCGGGTGTGTTTACCGGGGTATACTCTCCCAAAGCTTCGTTTTGGTAAACCGGTTGTATAGGATTAAACTTCATCGCGGTGGTAACCACTCCTGCGGTTCCACCCGCATCAGTACGTACCGCATTTGAATTGGTCCTGCTCAGATTTAAGCTGGTACCAATTCTGAAATTATCCTGTAGATTACGTGAGATGTTGATCCTTCCGGAATATCTTTTGAAACCGGAATTGATGATAACCCCCTGCTGATCAAAATAATTAGCAGAAATAGAATAGTTAGTTTTCTTATCCCCTCCGGAGAATGTTAGCTGATAATTCTGGATAGGGGCTGATCTGAAAACTTCATCCTGCCAGTCGGTTCCTTCGGGATTGTTATTGATCTCTGCCAGTTGATCAGCATCATATACCGGAGCCAGCCCATCATTAGTATATGCTTCATTGACCAGGTCAGCGTACTGAGCAGCATTCATCACATCAATTTTTCTGACCACATTTTGTGTACCGTAGTAGGCATCAAAAGTGATCTGGTCTCTTCCTTCTTTCCCACTTTTGGTGGTGATGAGTACTACACCATTAGCCGCTCTGGCTCCATAAATAGCGGTAGCTGATGCATCTTTCAGGATTTCAATAGACTCAATATCAGCGGGATTAATGGTTGCGAGACCACTCATCCGGGCATTACCGCCAGTATTGCCATATCCACCTCCATTATATACCGGAAAGCCATCAATGACATAAAGAGGTTCGTTACCTCCCTGTAGCGAGCTGCTTCCCCTGATGCGGATGGAGGCTACCGCTCCCGGCATCCCTGAGGTTTGGGTGACCATCACACCTGCGGCTCTACCTACCAGGCCCTGATCAATAGAAGTGAAAGGGGCTTCCTGTATTTCTTCTGCTTTTACTGAAGATACGGCTCCTGTAAGGTTGCTTTTCTTCTGGGTGCCGTAACCTACCACCACAATTTCTTCTAATGACTGTACATCAGATGTCATGGTAACATCAATTTCGGTACGGTCACCCACAACTACTTCCTGACTAACAAAGCCAATGGAGCTAAAAACCAATACGCTTTCTGAATCCGGTACGTCTATTCTATAGTTACCATCCACATCGGTCACGGTACCGGTAGTGGTACCTTTTACCAGTACGTTAACTCCCGGAAGGCCTTGTCCATCTTCATCTGAAGTTACTTTACCGGTTACACTGATCAGCATACTGACGATTTTCTCTTCCACACTTTTCTTTTCGTTCCGCTCAAGCTTACCGACATGTATGTATTCATTGACGCGCTTAAATTTGAGGTCGGCCAGGCGGGAGATTTCTCTTAATACATCGGCCAGGGAAGTATTTCTGGCTTCAAAACTGACCGTTTGACTGAGGTCAATCAATTTTTCATTATAAGCGAAAGAAAAGCCAGTTTCGCGCTTAATTGATCGGAAGATTTCTATCAGAGTTTGATCCTCCACTTCTAGAGAGAGATAGATATCTTCTATGCTTCTTTTTTCGCGCTGGGCATGCAGATCGTTGGCTACAAGCATGCACGAGAGTACAGATTGTAAGATCAGTCCCAACAAAATATGTCGGGAAAACCTGACCAGTAGAGAGTAGTAAATTGTTTTCATTGCTTAGGTTGTCTTGAATGAATAATAAGTTAAAGAGGCTTACTATGTATTTTTTGTATTAGTAGTGGCTTAGTAAACCTTAGTGTGATGAGTTGATGCTAGCTGCTGTCGTATTTCATGGTTGATTTGTTTGATTATTGAATAATGACGGTATCTCCTTCTATGACATAGGTAAAATCGGATGAATAGCTCATGCCTTCCAGCACCACTTTCAGGCTTGGATTATTATAGCGCCCCGTAAATCCATCGGTGACCGGCATGCTTCTCTTGATGATAAAGTCCACTCCGTACCAGCGTTCCAGCTTATGGATAATGTCTTCAAATGAATCTTTCTGGAATACCAGAACTCCTTCTTTCCAGGCAAGGATTTCATCAGGATCAAAGCTGCTCACTTCAAAATCTCCACGTTTATGGTTGACTCTCACCATTTCCAGCGGATGGAGCTGGCTCATTTTACGGGCAGCACCATTGCCTTTCTTCTCTACTTCCACCAGTCCGCTTTCCACCGCTACGCTCATTTCTTCTTCAAAGGGAAAAGCCTGTACATTGAAAGAAGTACCTAACACCGTTACTTTTATATCTCCGCTGGTTACAGTAAAGGGATGCACAGTATCCCTTTTTACCTCAAAAAAAGCTTCTCCCACTAACTTTATGTCTCTGGATGTTGTAAAATCCTGCGGATATTCCAGATAGCTCTCCGCATTGAGCCTTACCTCACTCCCATCAGGTAATTGAATGATGGATTTTTGTCCACGAGGATTACTTTTTGTGATCTTTACGACTGACTTATTCTCAGCGGTGGACGTTGCTTCAGGAGATGGGTTGGTAGACTTCCATACAAAAAACAGCGTAGCGCCAAGCATCAGGAATACCACAGCAGCAGCACGAAGCCACACTTTTCCAAAGCCTTTAGACTTGTGATTTGGGATAGAATTTTCCTCTTCATGAGTTATTCCTAATTGATCTGCTATCCTTGCGTAGGTTTGCTCCTGCCCATTGACCCGGGTCACAAATTTCCCTTTGTGCCATACGTCTTCCAACCTGCGGAAAAGCAGCTCATTCTCTGAAGATGCATTGATCCAAAGCTGAAGAATTTCATCCTCTTCAGGATTGATCTCTCCGGAAAGTTTTTTGGCAATCAGTTGAAGATACAGGTTCACTTTGAAGGCTTTTTGTACAGATAGACTTCCATAAAGAAGACTACCCCCAAAAGAGAAGAGAAAAAATTTAAAAAAAATACAAAAAAGCAACTACAAAGCTAATATGAACCATTTATCAAATACTTTATTAACAAATCGGTAATTATTAGTTTGCAATGATATCCATAAGGATGAGGAGATATCCTAATGAAATATGTGATGAATCTGATTTTGAGTGTTGGTAGGTAATCAGTGTAGCTTTCAGTTTCCTGATGGCAATGCCCATTTGATTCTCTACCGTTTTAGGAGAAATTTCCAGTAAGGCCGCTACTTCCTTATAAGACATACCTTCTTCCCGAACTAATCTGAAGATCATCTCACATTTATCAGGTAAATCACTTATTGCCTCTTCAATCTTTACTGCCAGTTCTCTGGCAATCAGGATGCTCTCCGGTTCATTGTATTCAATCCGCTGGCTTTTGAGCATAGTGAGATCAGCAATTGGAAGCTGGGCTTCCTTTTTCAGATAAGTGAACGATTGGTTTTTGACGGACTGATAGAGATAGAAATCCAGTTTTTGTATCTCAGGAAGCTTCTGCCGGTTGTTCCAGAGCTTCATAAAAATATCAGAGACAAGTTCTTCACTCAATACATCTGACCTGACATAGTAGAAGGCAAGGCGATACATTTGGGGATATAGCTTATCAAAGAATAGCTTGAAAGCCTTGCTATCCCCTTGGGCAATTTTCTTTACCAGATGACTAATTTCATTTTCTTCCAATCCCTACCTTCTTTGATTAGAAAAATAAAGTAGCGCTAATATTTATTATTTGCAATCTCAAAGATACAAGTATAGGAAGGAAGATAAAAGACAGAAGTCAGGAGTCGGGAGACAGAAGTTGGAAGATGGGAGTTGGAAGTCGGAAGACTGAAGTTTTAACTTCCAGCTTCTAACTCCTAACTCTCAACTCCCCTTTCAGGCTTTCACTACTACGCCTAATACTTCCAGTTGCTGGGGCTGCTCATCCAGGGCAATGCGGGCTACTTTGATAAATTTACGATACCATTGTTCCACCACTATTCCCATCTCCTGCTTTTGCTGGGTCAGCACCTGTGCCTTTCCATGGGCCTGCTTCTGATGGGTATACAAGTTGATAATCTCACCCAATAAGGTCTGCATTGCTGTGATTTCGTTTCCGCTGATATTGTATTTTCCAGAACATCCAGGTGTGCCGGAGCGTGGTAATAGAAGTCCTTACACTGCTTCAGGCATTTGTCCAGTGCTTTTTTTCGTAGTCCATCTAATCCTAGCTCTTCCCGATATTCCGGCTGGTCCTTAAAAATAATACGACTCTGGCTCACATGCCTCATATAGGTGTGCTGCAACTCCTGTTGTGCACTGTGCAAGTTTCGGGTCGCTGCTTTAGCCCCGCGCTGTGCTTCTTCCTGCTTCTGCATAAGCTCACCAAAAGCATTGCCTAATTTTTCTCCTTCACGGAGCATCCTGGCATCATAGCCTAGCTTTGCTAACTGACGCAGAATGTCACTGTCCTGTAATGCAGTCCGGATGGCTGTCAACAGTAAATGTAATAATGTAATCTTGCTCATTGACCTCTCTTGTTAAGTTAAATATGAGGCATTTTATGCCTTTGCCGGTATTTAAATTCTGACAAAATCTCAGCAATTTTACTTTGCAATAAAATTTAAATAATACAATAATATATAAATATAATTATATAATAACCTGGGCATATTCTGCCGTTTTAGACACCCAGAAGCTGATTCCCTGGACAAAAGTTTTAGGGGCAGGGAAGCAGACTCCCTGGCCTGAAAAAAAAGTTTTAGCAGCAGGGAAGGGCTTCCCGATGTCTGAAACAAAAGTTTTAACCTTCGGTAAGCCTTTAATTGAGGTTAAAACAGTTTTTCGCAGTATAATATTCTGAAGTTTTGTCAGTAAAACTTTTGCTTTAACCACAGGGTTTTGGTCAATTAAGGGGTATTCTTTTCAACTTTTGTTAGAAAAAGCACCGAATGGTAGTATTTTTTTCGCAACAAGGGTATCCATTGCACTCAATCGCATTGCAGGTGGACGAAGATTCTTTACTTAAAGAGAGTATCATCATTGATCCCAAATCTGTATTTCCTGATAGCTGCCTGATTTCGCTTCTTCTATTGCTGACTGAATATTATGAAGCTTGCTGCGAATGCGGGGCCAGGAGGTTGATATCAAGACAAGTACTGAAAGCTGTCTGCCAGTAAGGTTCTGTTGATAGCGGAGGTTTTTATCTGTTGTGATTAGGATATGATATCCTTCTTTTTCTGCTCTACTGAGCAAATCTCAATTCTTAAGATCGCTCCATCCTTTTTCAAAAGCAGTATCCACCTTATGATTATTGAGATATTTGCGCAAGGGGACAGGCGTGCCCTGATCAAATAATACCCTCATGAATGACCATCAGTCAATGATATGACCTCATGATTTAATACCGCCTCCACTTGAGAGCGATTTACGCCCGGAAACCATTCCAAAAATTGCTCAATAGTAGCTCCATCTCTCAGGTTTTCAAAGAGAGCAGCTACCGGTACCCGGGTTCCACGAAATACCCATCTCCCGCTTACCTTATCAGGATCTTGTTCTACTGCATCTAAAGCTTCCCAGATTTTCATAAACCCTTTATATTATTGATTATCACAATATAACATTATATCTCTGGAAAGTCTATCTATCAGTCCACACTCAATCATCTTCAGCGTTCCCGAAGCGTTGGCCGCTTTCAGGTAACGCTGAGGGAAGCAAAGCATTGCCGATAAGGATGAGGGGGGAAACTGCAGTGGCTTATTTTGCCAATACTCCCTTGGACTTACGGTTCATTCTTCCCCATACTTTGAATAGTAAATATGAGGAGACAATGGAGAGTCCGGTAAAAAATAAGGCAAGCCCAAGATTGGCATACAACCACTGACCAGTAGCGAACAGCGCACTATAGACAGCGATTACACCCAGAATCATACAGACAATACCCAGGGGTACATCCCAGCCTTTTTGGTTTTGATCCAGCTCAATACCCTCCTTTTCTGCTTCTTCTACCACTTTTTTCCAGCCGGGACCTCCGGGATATACTCTTTTGTAAAAGCTTCTTAATGTCTCAGTATCTGTAGGTCGGGTCAGGAAAGTAACTACCAACCAGCCTATGGTCGTTACTCCTACTCCCAGCAAGAGCTTACCTCCTGTACTGGGCAGTTCCATTCCGGTAAAAGGATGTAAAAATTCAAGATAGAGCGCGACCAGGAAGGAAATCACCATAGCAGCCAGTTCGCTGTAGGCATTGATTCTCCACCAGAACCAGCGGAGGATGAAAATTAAACCAGTACCGGCACCTACTTGTAACAAAATATCAAAGGCCTGTAATGCATTTCTTAAAAGCAGCGCAAACAAACCGGTAACGATCAGTAAAAGCACAGTGGAAATCCTACCTACATTTACCTGTTGTTTTTCAGTGGCTTCAGGATTCACAAATCGTTTGTAAAAGTCATTGACCACATAGGAAGACCCCCAGTTGATTTGCGTAGAAATGGTGGACATAAATGCCGCGATCAAAGAAGCTACTACCAAACCCAAAAAGCCAGTGGGCAAATAGCTGAGCATGGCAGGGTAGGCAAAGTCATTTTGAATAATATCCGGATTAATATTGGGGAAAGCTTCCCTCATGCTTTCTATGGTAGGGAAAACGATCAGAGAAGCGAGGGCAACCAAAATCCAGGGCCAGGGACGCAAAGCATAGTGAGCAGCATTGAAAAACAGCGTAGCACCTACAGCCTCTTTTTCATTCTTGGCAGACAACATACGCTGGGCGATATACCCCCCACCTCCCGGTTCTGCCCCCGGATACCACACACTCCACCACTGTACCGCTATTGGAAGCACCAGTAAAGTGATTACCATATCCATATTAGAAAAATCTGGTAGGATATTGGTTTTAGGAGCCACATTCTCGTGGTTGACCAGTGTTTCCAGACTACCGATCTCTGGCAGATTCACCAAAATCATCGCGGCACCGATAGTACCTACCATGGAGATGGCAAATTGGAAAAAGTCGGTAAGCAAAATACCTTTCAGGCCACCAATTGTACTATACAATCCGGTGATACTCAATAGAACCAAAAGCGTTTGCCAGGCAGGCCAGTTGAGCATCACCGCACCAATCTTAATTACAGCGAGGGATACCGAGGCCATTACCATGATATTAAAAAACACACCCAGGTAAAGTGCACGAAATCCCCTGAGGAAAGCCGCCATTTTGCCACTGTATCTTAGTTCATAGAATTCCAGGTCGGTCGTTACATCGGAGCGGCGCCACAGTTTTGCGTAGACAAACACGGTGAGCATACCTGTGAGCAGAAAAGCCCACCATGCCCAGTTACCTGCCACACCATTCTGTCGTACAATATCGGTTACCAGGTTGGGTGTATCGCAGGAAAAGGTAGTAGCCACCATGGATACTCCCAATAACCACCAGGGCATATTTCGCCCGGAAAGGAAGTAGTCAGCGACGCTTTGGCCAGCCGTGCGTGAAGCATATAAACCAATAAGTAAAGAGATGATAAAGAAACCTATGATAATGGTCCAGTCAAGTGTGCCTAAAATCATTATATCGTTGTTGTGGTAATTTAGATTCTACAAATAAAGGTTTTTTAATTTGATATGCATCAATCAGAACTCATCTTTTCTTGTGAATGGGCGATCTGAGAAATTTTCGTTCACATCTTTATGTAGCCTTATACTTTGGATGAAGAAGCCTGGTCTTGATAATGATGAAAGGTCTGCCACACTATGTCTTGCATCTCTTCGGCTTTCTTTTCCATCCTGCTGACCAGGCGAAACTGGGCTCTGACTCGCTGCAAATTCTGCTGCTTATGTTTGATTTTGTAGTACACATCACCGGAGATGTAATCCGTTAAAAAGCGTAAGCCCATGATGAAGGTCATGTACTGAGATGAAAATGCCAGTTGATCTACTTCCAAGGTCGTGAGAAAAGGAGCAGTCTCTTGGAGATATCCCTGAGTAAATGCCCTGAAATACGACATATCCACCTCAATCTTATCTACATCCGCTTCGTCTTCCTCGGCAGTATTGACGATTGTGCGGATTGAATCCCCGAAGTCGTACCAGGCTACTCCCGGCATCACCGTATCTAGATCTATGATGCAAATTGCTTTTTGCGTTTCCTGGTCCAGTAGTACATTATTAAACTTAGTGTCGTTATGGGTAATTCTGATAGGTACATCTCCACTCCTGACTTTTTTATACAGGCTTTCCAAGCTTTCCTTTCTCTGCATGGCAAAATTGATTTCATCCGTTACGGAAGTTTTTCTACCGGCCACATCTTGTTGTATTGCTTTTTCCAGATTGCTGAACCTATACTCCATGTTATGGAAGTCGGGAATGGTTTCTTTTAAACTGCTGACATCCATGTCGCTAAGCAATAGCTGAAACATTCCGAAAGCATAACCTGCTTCATAAGCTTGCTTTTCGGAGGCAACTGTATCATAGCTGATGCTATTGGGAATAAAAGTCTGTATTCTCCAGTAATTACCCTGGTCATCTCTATAATACAGCTTTCCCTGATAGGTAGTAATGATACTTACGGTAGTAAAGATTTCTTGCTTAGCAAGGCTTAGTTTTTCTTTAAGCTCAGAAGTCACCAAATGCATATTTTGCATCAGTCCTTCTACATCTTTAAAAACTTCGTGGTTAATTCTTTGCAAAAGAAATTTATCCTGAAATCCAGCATCTTTAGAAGCCGATTCAGCTTTGTCGCTATAAATGAGATATGTATCGTTGATATGGCCGGAGCCGAATGGCTTATAAGAATAAATACCATCCCCAATGCTAAACTGGCTGATGATCTTACGGATATTATCCGCTTCGCTGCTTTTCTGACTCATATGCACGTCTACCTTTCTTTACCTGAGGACCACAACTTCTCAGGATAAACTCCCGCCTTGACCAACTCCTGAAGTTTTTGCTGGGCAATGAGCTTGTCTTCCTGATAAGTGACTCCAAACCATTTATCAGTGGTATTCAATACTTTTACTTTGGCATCCCCGGTCTTGATAATCTCATTGACCACTGTAGGCAGGTAAAATTCTTTCTTCAGTTCACCGGCATTTTCTTTGATAAAAGCTTTAAATGAAACTTCAAACTGTGCAAAAGCAGCAGGTGCAAAGCCCATAAGATTCATAGAAGCGACTTCTTCCCCGGTTAAATCTACTTCCTCTCCATCTTCCTCATAAACTACCTTTTGATCAGGCTTGATATAGATATGGGTTCTTTCAGTGACACTGCTCAGATAACCTTCTCCATCCACTTCGCAGATACCCCGTGACACATAACCATGCTCTGATAAAGTGTTACGCAAGCGGTAACCCACCAGAGCATGCTCTTCTTTTTGTATCTGGGACAAAAAAACAGCCATCAGTTGAAGTGCCTGTTGACCATAGTAGTCATCGGCATTGATCACTGCGAAAGGTTCCTGAATTTTGTCAGCGGCTACCAGCACGGCATGTCCGGTTCCCCAAGGCTTTACCCGTTCAGCAGGTACCTTAATGCCTTCCGGCACCCGGTTCAGCTCCTGCAAAACATAATCTATTTTTATTTTATCGGAGAATTTGCCGTAGAAAATCTCTTTAAATTCTGCTTCTATGGATTCGCGAATGACAAAGACTACTTTGCCAAAACCTGCCCGAATCGCATCATAAATGGAATAGTCAATGATGGTTTCACCGGAAGGGCCAAAGCGATCTATCTGCTTGAGACTACCGTAACGGCTTCCCATCCCAGCGGCCATGACTAATAATGTGGGTTTATTCATTGTGGTTTTATTCTAATTTCTTGGTGCGCTAAGTTCAGCAAAGATTATGCTTAGCACAAATAAAATCGTCCTGAGCCATTATATCTCTCCCACCTGGCCTGCCTCCAATGCAGGGATTCTAAATTTGTCTATGGCCGGAGTAGTATGTTCTTGCTTAAAGATGGCCTTTGCTTTTTCTATCAGTTCAGGATGCTGATCGGCCACATTGTTCGTTTCCTGAGGATCAGTAGCCAGATCATACAATTCAAGTGTAGGTTCTTCATTCAAATTTTGCTGAATAAATTTCCAGTCACCCATTCTGATAGCAAGCTGCCCCCCATAAGCAGGGAATTCCCAATATAAGAACTCATGATCCTGCTGCTTTGCTTCTTCTCCTTTCAGTACTGGTAAAAAGCTGATACCATCACTATCTTCGGGTGTTGCAACGCCTGCTACTTCACAGAGAGTGGGCATCACATCATAGAAAGCAGAGATATGATCTGAGGTAGTTCCGGGCTGGATTTGAGCGGGCCAGCTGGCAATCATAGGTACCCGGATGCCTCCTTCGTACACAAAACCTTTACCTCTGCCCTTTTCACTGGCGAATGGTCCGGCACTGTTAAACCAGGGTGATTCTGTTCCTCCGTTGAATGAGGGGCCATTATCGGAAGTAAAAATGATCAGCGTATTTTCGTAAAGTCCCAGGTCTTTTAACTGCTGTACCAGTTTACCTACATTTTCATCCAGATAAGATACCATAGCAGCGTAAGCTGCTTTGGGGTGCATATGAGGATAGTATGATCTTTCGCCCAGGTAAGGCTCTTCCTTACCAAACTTTTCTACATAATAGTCTACCCAACGCTGAGGAGCCTGCAAAGGCATGTGGGGAATGGGACTGGCCCAGTAAAAGAAAAAAGGCTCATCCTGATGCTGATCTACAAATTTTGTGATCTGATTGAACATCAGTTCGGGGGCATATTCGTTTAGGGTAAACTTGCTGTAAGAAGATGGATCATTAGGATCAGCACTTTCTGCCAGACCAACACTAGGAGGAACGGTATCATTGTTCAGCAGCACCCGGTGCTCATTCTCATAAAGATGCAGCGGATAATAGGTATGAGCCTGTCGCTGACAATTGTAACCAAAAAAGAAATCAAAGCCTCTGTTTGTGGGTATGGATGAGGTATTGGGTGCCCCCAGCCCCCACTTTCCAGTCATTCCTGTAGCATAGCCTGCTTCTTTGAGTAATGCTGGTAATGTGGTGGTTGTATCAGGTAAAGGACGTTGACCTTCCAGTGTGGAATCCTCAAACATGGCTACATAGTCCCAGACTTCACCTCTTTCACCCCACTCATCATTTCCCCGAATATAGGCATGTCCCATATGTTTTCCGGTGAGCAGTACACATCGGGAAGGTGCACATACCGGAGCACCGGCATAGTGCTGGGTAAATCGCATTCCATTTTCAGCGAGCGCATCAATGTTAGGCGTTTCAATCTTTTCCTGTCCATACACCCCGAGATCACCATAGCCCAGGTCGTCAGCCAGGATAAAAATGATGTTGGGTGGTTGTACTTCTTGTCCTGCAACTTCCTCTTGCTGCTTATTCTGGCAGGCATTTAAAAGAATTATTGCTAAAAAAAAGTTAAGGATGTAGCTCAAGGTAGAATTATCCATTTGCTTTGGTCAGGTTTTTTCTCAAAATAGCGAGTGTATTGTACCGATCAAAATTCAAGTAAATAATGCTACCTCATTAGCTCAAACAGAGGGCTGCGTCTCGTTAAATATGAGGGTGAAACAAGAACCTTTTCCCGGTGTGCTATCTACTGAAATTTTTGCTCCGTGGGCATGAACGATATTCTGAGTTGAGGTAAGTCCCAGTCCCATTCCACCCTTCTTACCAGTATGAAAAGCATCAAAGAGCTTCCCAACTTCTTCGGCTTCAATGCCCAATCCGTTATCACATATCTGAACTACTTGCTTGGAGCCACTTTTGGCTGTTTTAAGGGTAACTACCCCTTTTTTGGGTTCCACAGCTTCAATGGCATTGGTAATGATATTCAGAAATGCCATGCTAAGCTTCTCTTCATCCAGTGAGATATTACCCAACTCCTGATCATACAACTTCACTACCTTGATCTCCTGCAACTTCAGCCGGTCATTGGCATGTTTGAGAGCCATTTCCAGCACTTCGTTAATGGAAGTGGTTTTGAGATTTAGGTTGGAAGGTTTGGAAGACTTCAGCATCTGAGTGATCAATTGGTTGATACGCTTGGTATTTCTTTTGATAATCTCCAGATAAACTTCAAAGGTATCATCATCCAGATCATCAAAAGAGAACTGTTCCAACGCAAGGTTAATGTTTGTCAGCGGATTGCGTACCTCATGAGCAATACTCCGGGCGATATTACCTGTCATAATCAGCTTTTCTAGTTGAATCAGCTCCAACTGTACTTTTTTTCTTTCCGAGATATCTTCAATAATGCCCTGATAGCCCATCAGAAGGTTATCCGGTCCCAATAGCCGGGTTACAGAAATATTGCAGATGTGTTCCTTATTTTTTTTGTCTTTTAATAACACCTCCATATCTCGGACGTGGCCTTCGTGTTTCACTTTTGTCTGAAATGCTGCATATGCCTCATCTTTTACGAACAAGTCGCTTAAGCTGCTTTGAAGAATTTCATCTTTCTGATACCCAAAAAGAGCTATCATAGCGGGATTAGCATCTACCAGAGCCTGAGATTCATCTGTAATGAAGATAGCATTTAGAGATTGTTGAAAAAGTACTCTATATTTTTTCTCCTGTTCGTATAACTTTCTTACTGCAGTGGCATTGCTAAGCGCATACCTAATGCTTCTCTCCAGGCTTTGTGAGTCAATAGCATCTTTTACCAGATAATCAGCTGCTCCAATTTGCATGGCCTGAAAGTCAATTTCCGGCTCTCCCTGTCCGGTGAGCATAATCACCGGCTTTCCGGGTTTAAATTTTACTGCTTCTTTGAGGAGTTCCAGGCCATTTTTTTCACCAAGGCGGTAGTCAATCAGGTAGATATCAGAATTCTGGTTCTGAATAGCTTTGAGCCCTTGCTGATAGTTTGCTTCCCACCTGACAGAAAATTGATTGGTTTTAATATCAGAG
Source organism: Catalinimonas locisalis (assembly GCF_038039535.1). Classification (NCBI taxonomy): domain Bacteria; kingdom Pseudomonadati; phylum Bacteroidota; class Cytophagia; order Cytophagales; family Catalimonadaceae; genus Catalinimonas; species Catalinimonas locisalis. The sequence continues at coordinate 112,765 of NZ_JBBPHP010000010.1, forward strand.
AGCAAGTCTTTGACTATCACAAAATCGTCTTCATCATCATCTATTACCAAGATCTCAATTACTTCACTTAACATTGCTATCGCTTAATCTTTATCATTGGGTAAAACCACTATACCAAACCAGTAATTGCCAATGGCTTTGGCTACCTCTACAAGGTCATCAAAGGTAACAGGTTTGGTAATGAACGAGCTTATACCTAGGTCATAGGTTTTTAAAATATCTTCTTCTGCCTTGGAAGTTGTCAAAACAATAATTGGAATACGCCTCAGACTCGGATCAGCTTTTATTTCAGTAAGTGCTTCACGGCCATCTTTTTTGGGCATATTGAGATCCAACAAGATTAGTCCTGGCTTTGGTGCATTATCATCATTATACTTTCCTCTTTTCAGCAGGTAATCCATTAGTTCTTCTCCATCTTCCACAAAATGCAGATCGTTCGCCAGCTTATTCTCCATAAGCGCTTCTTTAGTAAGCATCCTGTCGTCAGGATCATCATCTGCCATCAGAATTGTGATCGTCTTTGCCTGATCGTTTCTCATCATTTATAAATGTTATTATTTATCTGTTTCGGGTAGGGTCACAATAAATGTAGCCCCTTTACCCGGTTTTGATGTTGCGGTGATGCTGCCTCCATGTATTTCAGTGATTTTTCTGCATATGGCTAAGCCAATCCCTGTACCAGCATATTCGTTTCGTCCATGCAGGCGTTGAAAAATATTGAAGATTTTATCCAGATACTTTTCATCAAAACCAATTCCATTATCCTTTACAAAAATCCTGTATACTACCTCTCCCTCTTCTTCAACTTTTTCAGCCCATATTTTAATTTCCGACGAGGTTTCTTCTTTTTTGAACTTGAGCGCATTGGTTAGTAGATTGGTAAATAACTGCTCCAAAGTGCTGGTATCTCCAAATACAGTAGGTAACTCACTTACCTCTATTTTTGCATCGTTTTCTTCAATTCTTTCTTCCAGGTTTTCAACAATATTGCTTATCAGTTCATCAAGATTTACTTCCTGAAAAGGGTCCTGAAACCTCCCTATCCGTGAATATTTCAGCAGGTCGTCTATAAGTTTCTGCATCCTGCTGGCAGCATTCTGCATTCTTTTGATATAATCCTGCGCGGTATCATCCAATTGTTCCTGATATTTGGTTTGTAATCTATCACCAAATGCTCTGATTTTTCTTAAAGGTTCCTGTAGATCGTGCGATGCTACATAGGCAAATTGCTCCAGGCTTTGGTTGGCATTTTCCAGCTCATAAATTTTATTTCTGAGCTCGTCATTAGAAAAATTAAAGATATTAATGTCTTCTGCCACAATCAGTACCGCGAATATTTTACGTTCATCGTCTTTTACAGGAATGAAATGCAAGCGGTATAGATCACCTTCATTTTCTATTTCCAGCTTCTTCATTTTTCCTTTTAGACAAGCTTTCACTACGGGTAGTATTTCTTCTTTTTCTTCACTGGAAAGTATATCAGCAAGATTTGTTTTTTCGGGAAGTGCCTCCTGATGACCAAAAGCTTTGAGTGCTGCTCCATCGGAAAGTAGCAGGTTCAACTCTTCGTCTACCAGTGCTACTTCTGCATGCGGTAGACTTTTGATCAAAGTTCTGTACAAATTTTCACTGCGGCTTTTTTCATTGATCAAAGCCATGAAGCCTGATATATCGTTAAACGTTACCAGAAGAATAGATTCGCATCTTTTGGCAATGATGTTATACCATTTATGCAGGCCTTCTTCTGTATAGTACTTTTCTGTACGAAACTCCTCCCCGCTTATAAATGCCTGCTTGTATGAGTCAAAAAGGTTGGAGTAGTTATGATCTTCATAAGTTTTAAGAATACTGGTATTCAGTAATGTTTCTCTATCTTTTCCTATAAGGTTCTCAGCAGCCCGGTTTACAAAAACGTACTTAAGATCAACGATCTCTTTTTGCTGGTCATAAATGGGAGAAAAAAGGATAATACCATCATCTGTATTATCCATAATAGTTTCTACGAGCTTGGTAGAATAGTCAAAAGTCTGATGCATAATCAGTAAGCCTCAATCAATCTATTAGTTAGAGATCTATATTATAAGATTTCATTTTATTATAAAGTGTCTTCCTGTCAATATTAAGGACATCAGCAGCTTTGGTTTTGTTATAACCAGTTTTTTCAAGCACACTGATGATTGCTTCTCTTTCAGCGATTTTAGAAACTGATTTTAAGTTTGAAGGTTCACCTTTCTCTTCCTGACTTACAGGTTCGCTTTGCTCAAAATATACCGGGGATTTGATCTCCTCAGGCAAACATTCTAATGTAATTTTATCGGTTTGTGCCAGCAAGACTGAACGTTTGACTACATTATAAAGCTCTCTTAAATTTCCATGCCAGTAGTAGTCTTTCATCTTTGCCAACACTTCAGGATCAAAATCCTTCACCTCTTTACCTAGTTCCTGATTGGCATTGTCCAGAAAGTAGCGGGCAAACACCTTGACATCGCTACTACGCTCACGAAGCGGAGCTAAATGGATCTTGAATTCGTTGAAACGGTGGTAAAGGTCTTCACGGAACTCTCCGTGTTTTACAGCTTCAGCAAGGTTTTCATTGGTCGCTACGATCAGACGCACATCAATAGGAATGTCTTTAGTCCCTCCTATTTTCTTAATTTTCCTCTCCTGAATTACCCTAAGTAATTTGACCTGATTTTCATATGACAAATTGCCTATTTCGTCCAGAAAAAGAGTCCCTCCATTAGCAGATTCAAAGCTTCCTTCCTTGTCATTGAGTGCGCCGGTAAAGGCCCCTTTTACATGACCAAAAAGTTCACTCCCTGCCAGATCTTTAGGTAGGGCACCGCAGTCAATTGCAATAAATGGAGCTGATTTTCTTTTACTGTAATTATGGATTTCGTTTGCGACAAATTCTTTACCAGTACCCGTCTCTCCCTGTATGATCACTGACATGTCTGTAGGAGCGATGAGTTTGATATGCTTCATCACCTGATTGGCCTGAGGGCTATCTCCTATGATAAATTTTTTCTGCTTGGGCTTTTTGGGTTTATTCTGATCTTTTTTGTTATTGAGCGCCTGCTCAATTGTAATAAGGATTTCATCGGGATAGAGCGGCTTAGTTACATAATCATACACGCCTAGTTTGATGGCTTTTACAGCCACTTTCACATCCGAATAACCCGTAATCACAATAAGCGCAGCCTCTGGGTTAATTACTTTGATTTTCTGAATAAGCTCCAAGCCATTTAAGTCAGGTAGTTTAAAATCACATAATACAAGATCACACTTATGCGATTTAAGTATTTCTATGGCAGATGAGCTATCAGAAGCTGTCTTGGTTTCGTAACCATTTTTGCTTAGAAACCGATCCAATAATAATCGGATGTCCTGATCATCATCAACAATAAGAATTTTTTTAGCCATTGAACAGGATAATAGTAGGTAAAAGTAGTTTTAATTTACAATAAATTGGGACAAAAAATAAAGTCCTCAAAATAAAAAAAGACCGAATCTCAATCTCCTAGCTGGAGGAATAATTATACATATTTAGTTTAATTAATGCTTCATTTATTTTTTCCTTATTAAAAGGTTTATCTATAAAGTGGTCAATGCCCTCTACTTCAGATTGAATTTGTTTGAGCATACCATCATGGGCGCTAATCATAACAATCCTTGAGTTTTGATGATACTTCTTGATCATCGGGGCTAGGTGATAACCCAAACCATCAGGAAGGTTAAGGTCAAGAAAGAAAAGATCATATGAGTGCTTTTTCAATTTACCCATCGCTTCCTCAATCGTAAAAGCCTGGTCAGGTAAATATCCCATTTGTTTTAATAGTGCGGAGAGTAAAAAGCAAATTTCTTTTTCGTCATCTACAATAAGAATTTTCCTCCCTTTCATTATTTAACTATACTCAGTATCAGTAAAAAATATAACATGACCTTAAACTTTTTCAAAAAACGCTCCTAATCCAATAACATTCTCAGGATAAACATACTTATAATATTCAATTGTTATCCAATAGTATACAATGCTATGGTGTCAGGCCCTAAAAAAATATTATGGGGCTAAACTATTTCAATATGTAATATGAATAAATAGTTTTTTAATTTCTCAACCTAAAGTGTAATAAAGAAAAAACCCAATATAATCAGAATTTATTTCCACAAAAAATGTAGAAAAAAGGCAACGTTTTTCGGTACTTTTAATTCTATAACTTCAATGTCACTATATAGCTGATCCAATCACCTCCCTCAATTTTGGGCATATCAAAGATGTTATCATCATATTTGATATAAGCATAAAACCCTTCAGTCGGCAAATATACAAACTTATACAAGTTATTATCTATATCTTCCAGGATGTCAAGCTGCTTTTTTACCCTTTCATCTACTTTGTATATTTCTCCGACTACGCTATCCTGCTCAGTACTATAGACCATATATGGATACCAATGTTCATAATCATATAGACTAAATCCTCTCAAATTATGTTGATTACTTATACATTCGCAATCCTTAATGATATGATGGTTAGTTCCTTGCTTGCGAAGGGTACCGTAAACGAATACATTGTAAAAATCCATTGTAGAAATTAACAAATTATAAATCTTAAACTGCGATAAATAGTAGTATAGTAGAGCATTAGTTTATAAGTAAAATGAATAAAAAACGCTGTCTGTTTATCATCAACCCAATTTCAGGAATTGGCAATCAAAAACTACTTCCCGACCTAATCAGGAAATACCTTGATCTAAACCAATATAGTTACGATATCGCTTATACGAAATATGCTGGCCATGCTCCCCAACTCACTGCCGACCACAAAGAGGATTTTGATGTTATCGTAGCAGTTGGTGGCGATGGCACCGTAAATGAAGTGGCCACCGCTTTGGTAGACTCTACTACTGCCATAGGAGTGATCCCATCAGGTTCCGGCAATGGCTTTGCCAGACATATGGAAATTTCTATGCAGGTGAACAAAGCAATTCTTCAACTCAACAGCAGCAAGGCTGAAAAATTTGATACAGGCTTACTGAATGAGAAGACCTTTTTCAATGTCTCAGGAGTAGGTTTTGATGGCCAGATCAGTAAAACATTTGCCGAACAGCTTAAACGTGGATATTTGACCTACGCTCGCTGTATAATGGAGGAGTTTCAAACCTATACCCCGAAGAAGTTTCGCTATCAGCTTGATGATGAAATCGTTGAAGAAGATTTTTTCCTGATTGCTTTTGCTAATACCAGTCAGTACGGAAATAATGCGATCATCGCACCTCAGGCTAGTGCTAATGATGGTTTGCTTGACATAGTGCTTGTTCGCCCTTTTCCGCCTATACATCTCCCCACTTTTACTATGATGGCACTTTTTCGTAATCTCCATCACTCGCCTTATGTCCGCATCATTAAAACTAAATCCTTTAGCCTGGAAAACGAAGAACTGGCACCTGTTCATATTGATGGCGAATTCCTGAACAATGACCCATTTATCAACGTGAGTATCAAGCCTGGAAGTTTGTTGGTGATGACACCTATTAAATAATTGTTAACAACTATCTCATCCTTAGTGAAAATGTTCATATTTTATTAACCAAAGCGTAAAACCTGTTTAACCTGATTGTAATTATTTCTTGATTACTTTATGCAATCAATTAATATGCTCTTGAAAAGCACAATCAGAGATAGTTTTGGTCAAATTCCTCTTTTAAAAATACGATATCTGAAAATCGTATACCAATACACTTTTCCCCTCGCCTCAACTTACAGCCTTACCTCATGTGTAGAAGCGTTTCTTGGAATAAATTCATTATTAATAACTTATCATTATGTCTTCAAGAAAAAGACAAGTAGAGGTAGCCATCATTTCTGATGTTCACCTGGGTACTTATGGATGTAATGCCCGTGAACTCCACAAATACCTCAAAAGCATTCAACCCAAAGTGCTTGTGCTTAACGGTGACATCATTGACATCTGGCAATTTAGCAAACGTTATTTTCCCACTACCCATATGAAGATCATTAAGCAGATCTTCAGCATGGCGTCCAAAGGGGTACATGTTTATTATGTCACTGGTAATCATGATGAAATGCTTCGCAAATTTGAAGGTTTTACCATGGGAACACTCAAGATTGTGAACAAATTGGTACTGGAACTGGATGGAAAAAAAGCCTGGATTTTTCATGGTGACGTGTTTGATATCACGATGAAACATTCAAAATGGCTGGCCAAATTAGGAGCAATAGGTTATGATACGCTGATTTTGCTGAATGCAATGGTCAACTTCTGTTCTGAAAAAATTGGTAAAGGAAAAGTTTCCTTCAGCAAACGGATTAAAAACAGTGTGAAAAGCGCGGTCAAATTCATTGATGATTTTGAAAATACTGCTTCAGAGATTGCTATTTCTAATGGCTACGATTATGTGATTTGCGGACATATTCACAACCCGGAAATCAGAAAAATAGTGGTGGAAGAGGGTAAAGTAACGTATTTGAACAGTGGCGATTGGGTTGAGAATCTTACTGCCCTGGAATACAAAAATAAAAAGTGGTCGCTTTATAAATACGGAGATGATCAGGTGCTTCATGAAGATGATCATGAAGAGGATGATCAGAGCATGGACATTTCAGTATTGTACACTAATCTATTACAGGAGTTTCAACTCAAGAAAGTATGAAAGTATTATATGCTATTCAGGGAACTGGCAATGGACACGTGAGCAGAGCCAGAGACATTGTTCCTTTGCTTCAGCAGAAAACGGATCTGGACATTTTGATCAGTGGTATACAGGCTGATGTAAGTCTGCCCTATCCGGTAGCTTATCAGATGAAAGGGATGAGTTTCATTTTTGGCAAGTCAGGAGGCGTGGACCTGATAGAAACCTATAGAAAAACCAATACAAGAGAGCTATGGAAGGATATACAGCAGTTTCCGGTGGAAAAGTATGACCTTATCATCAACGATTTTGAGCCGGTTTCTGCCTGGGCATCTTACCTAAAAAAGACACCCTGTATCAGTCTCAGTCACCAAAGCGCAATACTGGCAGCACAGTCTCCCCAACCAAAAAAAACAGATGCTTTTGGCAAAATGATACTCAAGCGTTACGCTCCCTCAGCCATGAAATATGGCTTTCATTTTGCTGCCTTTGACGAAAATATTTTTACTCCGGTCATTCGCAAGGAGATTCGTGATACAGAGGTCAAAAATAAAGGGCACTATACTGTATACCTGCCCTCTTATGATGATGAAAAACTGATCAAGCGACTTAAGAAAATAAGCGATGTGAAATGGCATATTTTTTCAAAACATACGCAAAAGAAGTACAAAGTTAAAAACCTGAGAATTAAGCCGATCAATAACGAAAGTTTCATCAAAAGTCTCACGTCTTGTGAAGGCATCTTATGTGGTGCAGGATTTGAAACGCCTGCGGAAGCGCTTTACCTCAACAAAAAACTCATGGTTATACCCATGAAAAACCAATACGAGCAGCATTGTAATGCCGCTGCCCTTGATACCCTGGGTATACCTGTACTGAAAAACTTAAAGAAAAAGCACCTTCCAAAAATTGAAGATTGGGTGCAAAATGGCAAATCTCTGGCTATCAATTACCCTGACATTACAGAAGAAATCATTGATATGGTTTTGTCAAAACACCTAAGTTTGCAACCTCAAGTAAAACTAGTTTAAGTTGCAAGCGAAAGATTTTGGTGATTCATTTTATTGGGGTGTATCTACAGCTGCTTATCAAACTGAAGGCGCGTACAAAAAAGACGGTAAAGGCCTTTCCATCTGGGACAAATTTGTAAGTACTAAAGGAAAAATATATCAAAATCAGCATGCGAATGTAGGATGTGATTTTTATCATCGCTACCCAGAAGACATTGACATCCTGAAGCAGTTAGGCATAAAGAATTTTCGCTTTTCCATCTCCTGGCCTCGTATATTTCCAAAAGGCAACGGTAGCCTGAATCAAAAAGGGCTTGATTTTTATAAAAAAGTAATTGACCACTGTCTGAAGCAAAGCATCACTCCCTGGATTACACTTTATCACTGGGACTTGCCTCTTGCCTTACAGCAGCGCGGAGGTTGGACCAATCGCGACATTATCGGATGGTTTTCGGATTATGTAGATACTTGTAGCCGAGCATTCGGAGATCATGTAAAACACTGGATGGTACTTAATGAACCTTTGGTATTTACAGGTGCGGGATACTTTCTGGGCATTCATGCGCCGGGCATGCATGGCTTACTTCCTTTCCTTTCAACTGTACATCATGCGGCCATGTGCCAGGCAGAAGGTGGACGTATTATCAGGTCAAATTTACCAGAAGCAGAAATTGGCACTACATTTTCCTGTACTATGGTAGAGCCAAGTTCAACACATCCCAGAGATTTACATGCTTCCCGTAGAGTTGATGCATTGCTTAACAGATTATTCATTGAACCTGCCCTGGGTTTAGGCTATCCACATGATTATTTTCATTCGCTTAAGCGTATAGAAAAATATATGTACCCCGATGATGAGGTGGCTTTGCAGTTTGACTTTGATTTTATTGGCTTGCAAAATTATACCCGGGAGGTTATCCGTCATTCGTACTTCACTCCCTATATCCATGCTCGTCCGGTAGAAGCTGAAAAAAGACGAGTACCGGTAACCCTTATGAGATGGGAAGTCTACCCGGAATCCATTTATCATATACTCAAACTTTTTCATCAGAGATATAATCTGGATAACATTATCATTACAGAAAATGGTGCAGCATTTAGAGATGTGTGGCGGAATGGAAAAGTAGAAGATCCGCAACGTAAACATTACTTGAAACAGTACATAGCACAGTGCTTGCGTGCCCAACAAGAAGGCGTACCTCTAAAAGGCTACTTTGTATGGACTTTGATGGATAACTTTGAGTGGGCCGAAGGGTACCGACCTACCTTTGGCTTGGTTCACGTTGACTTTACTACGCAAAAAAGAACAATTAAAGACTCAGGCAGGTGGTATGGCAGATTTATCAATGAAATTAGATAATCAATCCTTAACCTCCGTTACCTCTTTTTCAGGTTGCTTATCGTTTTTGCCATATACTTTCTTCAGATGAGAACTTACATTTTCATGAAAATGCTGTTGCTCAATCACTCTATTTTTCCACTCATCTAATCGTCGTTCCCAGAAAAGGGCATTATCATAATTATTAACTGTATTCATAACTTAAAAAATTAGGGTTAACACAAATTCAAAAAAAATGGGCAATGACTACCTAAAAATTATGACTCCAACAAAACTCGGCTGGAATAGTCATTGTTCAAGAATTTTTTAGCGGATTCTCGTTCAGTAAATAGCTTAATGTGTAAGTTTTTAAATACTCTCCTGGAATTCTGCAACCATTCATGTTCAGAAAGGAGATGCAAATAAGATTCTGCTTTAGTGACTAAAGCTACTTTGCATAGATAATTGGGAGAATTAATTTCATACACCTCACTAGCCTTTTTTGACCATTTCCTCACAAATACCATAAATGCATTGTGGCTGATATCAGTAAAATCATCTTTTATAAAAAGCCAAGTGTTCGTTTGATGAATCATCGCAATATTCATCGCTATATCCATAGTATCATGGTACAAATGAGAAGGTCCCTGGCCATTAAAGTTAATTTCTACTGCACGTAAAGTTTTGTTGAATTCTGCTACTGCTAAACTATTGATGATTCTATGCATATTTCCAATTAATTTATATCAACCGTTTGATTCTACCCCTTAGGTATTAATTAAAAAAGATCAATAATACATATCATATTTCACGTGCAAATACTTACAAAAAAACCAAAATGCGGATCTTTATTTATTAATATAAGAGAAAAAAATAAAAATTAACACTATAAATACGTTTATAATTACCGTTTTGTTCAAAAAAATAAAAAAATATTACGAGCTCTGAAGGAAGGAAATAGCCACTGATAAGATAAAAACTTATTCGGTGCACAAAATCTAATTATTATACTGTAAGGCAAATATTTTGTTAATACTTTAAAACAACTCGTTTAAACACTTTTATTATTCAATAAATAATAAAAAAAGAGGAATTATTCTCGGCATATCATAATTGTTAATTACCTAAGTACAGGTTGGTTAGCGTTATTATTCAACAGTTTATGCGACAAATTTTGTACATCAGAAACTAATAAATAACATGGGAAGATATTGTGAATAGCATTGGCAAAAATTAATATGTATATACACTTAATTGCTATATGTTCAACCATAAAAAAAGCTACCTTTTGAAGTAGCTTAATTCATAATAACAACAAAAGTCTATATTTTTGTTAGAAATTATAGCCCAGACTTACCAAGAGAATACGAGACTCTCTCTTATATTCAAAAGTCTGTCTGAAATTTTCACCATAATTTTCTCCAGCAAACATTCTCGTATCAAATACATCTCTATAGGTGACACTAAGATTAGCCTTATCTTCTAGAAAAGATCTTTGCAGACTGATATCGGCATAGTAACGAGCCAAATCCCTGCCCTGTGCTTCAACCTCAGGGGCAGTATAATTTCCTGTCAACTGAAAATCAATATCATAGGGGAGATTTACGTCAGTAGTAAGCTTTGCATTCCATGAGAGTCCACTGTTAGTTAAGTCTGTTCCTAAATTACTACCATCTACTTCGGTTTGGAAAATTGAATAGCTGGCGTTTACATTCCACCAAGGAGTAATCTGAGCGGTAGATATCAACTCAAAACCGTAAGTCTGGCTGGTATTGAGGTTGGTAGGCTGACGATAAGAGATGCCATCCTCAATTCTTACAATGTAATCTACCTGTCCATCTACATGGCGGTAGAAAATATTAGAGGTAAAATCTGCCTTCTCAAAACGGATCATATGTCCGAGTTCCATAGAGTGAATAAACTCTGGTTGAAGATTAGGATTACCTATGCGTACATTTAATGAGTCAGAGATGTCAGGAAAAGGATTTAACCTCCATCCGTTAGGGCGATCTATCCTTCTACTGTATGTAAATTTTATAGAGTTAAGGTCATTAATATTGTAGAGTGTCTGTAAACTCGGAAACAGATTAAGATACTCTTGATCGTTTTCTTCTCCAGTATTGTATAGTTTAGTATCTACAAAGGTTTGCTCCAATCTTGAGCCTACAGAAACATCAATTTTATCAAAGCTTCTTGAATATATAGCGTAGGCTGCATAAATCTGATCCTGATAAAGAAAACGATTGCTAACAGTTTCCTGATTTATCCATTCATCAGTATTCTGATTGAGCACTTCATATAGATAATCATTATCAAATGAGCGGAGTGTTGATTTCAGACCTGCCTCTAATTTACCTTCGCCCAAAGGCTGTACATAATCAGCTTGAGCTACCATTGTTTGTCTGTATTCATCATTAAAAGAACGCTCCTGTCCTGTAGGGTCTTCTCCTTCAGGATTGATAGTGCCACGAAAAACATTGATATCCTGATTTTCTAATTGATCTCTGAAAGAGTGACTTATTGAAAATCTAAATTCTTTACCTTTCTGATCAAACAAACGTTCATAGATAAGCGCATTATCCATGGAATAGTTGTCCTCACTCTCTCGGTTCTGACGATTGAATTCCAATAAGGTATTTCCTGTTTCAGTATCAAAAACCTGAGTAAAATTATTCTCAAAGTCGCTTTCATCTTCCATATTAAAAGCGCCTTCGTAGCTTATTTTATTTTTCCCGATAAAGTAATCTCCTCCTATGTTGATCGTATGTTCTTTATCCTGACTTTCGCGCTCTCCGTACTGCTCAAGTCTTTCGTTGTCATCATAGGTAATTCTGGTTGTCCTTCCATTACCTACTCTTGGCCAGCTACGATAACTGTAGCCTCCATAAACATTGTAATTATTGCTTTTGTGATTTAATCTAAGGTTTGTATTTAGTCTATAGCGAGTGCCAAGAGTTACTTCTGCTTTTCCATTAGTACCTTTATCCTCACCTCTTTTCAATTGAATATTAATCACCCCTCCTGCACCTTCTGCATCATATTTAGCATTTGGATTATTTACGATTTTAACCTGATCAATAGCACTGGCAGGGATCTGTTCCAGGTCTGAAGCTAATGCGGAATTTCTGCCATCAATCAGTACATTAGTACCACTACTACCACGGATAGTAACTGTACCATCCTGACTTACATTTACAGAAGGTGTATTTCTTAACACATCTAGCAGGCTACCCCCAACATTGGAAATAGTTTGATCAGGACGAATATTCAAGCCTTCAAGATCTGTAGAAACAGGCCTACGTATTTCCTTACTTTCAACTACTACTTCTTCCAATTGCTTGGTATCAGCCGATAAATTTATATTACCGAGCTTTACTGGGGCATCCTGAACAACAATATCTGTAATTCTCTTTTCTTCATAACCCACAAAAACGATTTCTAAAACGTAGTTACCTTCTTCAGCCTGAATCATAAATTTACCATCATCCTGAGTAATACCGCCAGCATAAGGTGAACTACTTCCAGGCTCATAAAGCGCTACCTGCGCATACGGCACCACTTCATCGCTCTCCTCATCAATGACAGTACCTACCACTCTGTATTTATTCTGGGCCATTAATGTGATGCTGAAAAAAAGAAATAAAAAAGTTAGGATATATTTATACATAGGAATTTATTTATGACTCTAAAAAATGTTTAATGTTTGGCTATATAAGTTTAAACGAATCCCTGCTGCTCGGGTTTGCAATTTTGTAGATTCATAGCCGCGTTTTGTAGAATAAATAAAAAAAATGAAGGTGTTTACTGCTATTATTCACGCCATTTTTGAAAATAAGTATGTAAATGTCTGTCAAGAAAAGTTTATGAATATTGTCAATTTTCAAAATAATGCCCTCATCATGATACTTCCTGAGTGTACACTAGGTCTTTCTTCAGATTTTCTTCCGTAATAATTTATTACCAATTGCAGCCCTTCTAAGATATGTTGTTGCCAATTCAACGTCCACCTTATATTAGAACCACTATTTAGTCCGTCTAACATTTCATAAGCAAGTGGTGAGTTAATTTCACCTTCATACAAAATGTCAATATATTCTATGCTGGCGTTGATATTATGTTTCATCAACTGAGTGTACCGAAAATCAAGTCCAAGGGTGTGGTGATCGGCTGTTTCTCCTGCCTGTTCATCAAAACTATCTTCCTGATTTTGCTTGTTGGTATAAGTGTACTTGGCTGAAATTCGGGTTTTCATATCAGCCTGCCAGGATAACTCAGGCCAGAGTTGATAATAATGAATGTTGAAATTTCTGCCACTCTGTTGAGATAGCTGTAACTTCTGAATCTCAACGCCTCTTTCACCCTGCCATCTTAGCCCCCAATGCCGATTAATATTCCAACGTGTGCCTAGCAGATAAGCCTGTTTTACTCTCTCTTCAAAGCCCCCATTTAATAATTGTTTTCTTCTTTGATTTCTGAAGCTCAGCTCAGCTCCGTGAGAAGTTTCTTTCCGGTTAAAAAATAGCGTTGAACGAAGGCTTTCTCTTATGGAAAGTAAGTTTTCATTTTCAGAATCTAACCAGGGTATCACTCTGTGAGCTAAATCCTCATCGCTGATTTTTTTATCTATGCTCCATGCCGTCATGTTAGAGAACCTTCCTAAGAATTGCCGGATACCATTTCTTTCCAACCATTCGTAAGGAGGCTGAATGTTAAGCTGAAAATCAAATGCATTAGTATAAGCTAACAGGAATTCGTTGGTGGGCACAAAAACTCGGATATAATTACGCTCGTCAAAATAGCGTGCTTCGTAAAACTCATCAATCTCTTCAATTCCATCACCGTTATCATCTCTCCAGGTATACGCGCCCTCTCCTACCGGAACCCGCACGTAAACAAACTCTCGTTTTGGCTCTCTTCCATTTGCCAGGCTGTAATTCAAATCGGTTTGAATCGCCCCATTAGCCATTGAGCCTGTCCAGTTCAATAACCCCATTAAAGTATTGCTACCGAATTTAGTTTCGGAAGAAGAAAAATCTGAAAATAATGAATCGTTTCTATAATCAAGTTGACGATAAGCCAATTGCATGTTGATATGGTGCTTCTCTCCTATTGGCATATCAGCAGAAGCAGTTAGCGTTTGTGCGAGATCTGATTGAAGAAGTTGGCCTTTGTGTGGTAAAAAATCTTTTCTCAAGCTATAATCCAGTTGAAAGATACCTTTTAAGCTGTCAGCACTTCTGATGTAAAACAAATGCTCTTCAAAGTTCATGGAAGAGAAGATGATAGAATCATTTCCCTGATGGTTTTGCTGATTTTTATCTATTCTATAAGTATAGCCGGGACGAACATATTGCCCCCGATGATGCAGGTCTACTGACCACCTTTTCCATTGTGAATTGGTATCAAAGCGACTGCTTTGCAAAAAGAAAGCTTGTCCACTGAGCTGAAACTTCCCTAAAGATTTGCTTGCGAAGGTGCGGTGTTGGGTACCAGAAAGTGCATCTCCTTTATTTCTGCCAATCCACTGGTAAGTAAACTGGTTTAATGCGCTTTTTTCCAAAAATACCCGTGAACTGAGTATGTGATCGTCGTAAAGGGAAGCAGTATCTGAAAAACCAAGCGTATTGAGTGTCCAATCTCTTTCAAACTCTATACTTCGGTACGGATCTACTTCTTTAAAATACTTTTGCCGATATTCATAACTGACATTACTCCCCCACTGATAATCGGAACCTAAGAAAGACCTTTCATTTCCATGATATTGTACAAATAAACCCTGCCCGTGATCATTATCAGCATCTAGCGATGATAAAGCATTGATATCATTTTTAGAAAACGCAGCTTCAATCGTAACTTCATCTTTATTACTGATTTGTGCTTCAGTGCCCAGCACGAGCATATGTTGATTTTTTGGCGTCACTAATAATCTTACCGGCTCATAATTCCCTAGCGTTACACCATTAACTGGAGCAACCCATTCATAGACTTTACTATTGACTGCCGAACCAGAAAGTACGTAGTTTCCTTTTCCTTCTCCCACAAAACTAAAATCAACCTTAAAATCGCCATCTTTTCCTGCAAAATTATATATCTGGTAGTTCGTTCCATTTACTACTGTATCTAATTTGTTATAAAATACCTGATAAAGGTTGCCCACACCTGGCACATCAGCATTCCTATTCGTTTGGTATTGAGGTTGTTGCTGAAAATGAATAGCCGAATCAACTGCCGGGACAAAAGCATTCTCCAATTGATCTCCTGCCAAACTAAGTTCAAGTTTCTCTTCCTCACTTAATGAAAACCCTAAAGCCTGATTGGGGTTATCTTTTTCTCGGTAATAAGAAGTATAAAAGCTCAGACGCTTAAAATTCTGCCGATGGCTGGCTGTAATAATGCTCCTGCTATAACTTCTGTCAGTATATTCATAGTCAATATAAACTCTGGAATAACGCGTGAGCAATACTCTGCTGGTAAAGGTGATTTCGCTCAGATTATAGTTGATTGTATAATCTTTATTATAACCTCTTTCTAACAGCTTACCATCCAGATAGACTTTTTCACTATTGGCTATGATAAAATAAGCTCCGGCTAACTGATTATTACCATCTGAAGAATTTTTATTATCCGGGGAGTTGATCTGATACGGGCCTTGTACTCCTTCCTGAATATTAAGGTTGATTGAGGCAAACTTACCTTTTGACAAAGCAAAACCTATTTCTGTTTCAGCTTGGTTATTCTCAGAAAATGAATAATTATTATGAATTCGTCCGCCCTGTACATTCCTACGATAACGTAGAAAATAAGGTCCGCCTTGATTTGTATTCAGGTCATTACCACCACGGCTATTTCCTATCCATTGATTTCCACTTTGCTGCAGTATGATATCTCCGGCAAGTAATGAGAGATTTTCATTATACAATTCAAGGTAGACATTATCAAAATCTTGTAACTGCTGGGTGTTGCCCTCGGGTTGCACAGGAATATTTTGATCGGTAATGGAAGCCCGTATCTGCAACTCATCAGATAATGCTCCTTCAATCTGTAGATTTAAAGAAGAGTTGAGAAAAACATTTTGCCTGTTACCAACAGATATACCCCGACTGATACTGCCATTTTTATACAACTTGGGTGTTTCAAATAACTCTTCTCGTCCTTTTAATCCTAAGCTACTTTTGGGAGGCGCCTCTTTGAAATAAGCTGAAGAATCGTAAATAGAAAGATCTTTATGGGCATGCTTCTGAAGAAAAGAAAAAGGAAGTAACCGATAATAAATATCAGTAGCTGTTTTTTTTTTCAAAGCAGCAGAATGGAAATGTAAATAATGAGTACTGTAATCGTAATGAAATGAAGTTGAGTCTAATAATTGATCATCTACTTTGATAAGCAAAGAACCTGGTACAATAGAGAGGCTATCTAGAAAAATTGAATCTGATAGTTGATTCAGATGTAAATGTTTTTGGTTGATTAACAACTGCTCCTCAGGAGTTTGCCCCATCAGCTGATATGAAGCAAGAAACAGAATGAAAGCAATATGTAATCGTTTGAATATCATTCTTTGAGGCTAACTGACTCTTTATCTATAGCAAGGGGAAGCTCAATAAAAAAAGTGGTGCCTTTTCCTTCCTGGGTATCAAAAGCTATACGGCCACCTGCATGTTCAATGCCTCTTTTGGTGATAGCCAAGCCGATACCAGAGCCAGCATACTTGGTACTGAAATTTGGTAAAAATACTTTATGCTGAATTTCTTTAGCGATTCCAGAGCCATTATCACTCACCTTCAGGATAAGTTTATCTCTTCCAATCTGCTGTAGATGGATGTCAATTTTTGGTGTTCGGTCTTTTGGAATGGACTGACGGGCATTGATAATCAGATTGCTGAGAATACGCCCCATGAGTTGCTGATCACTAACAATTGCATAATTTCCATTCTCAATACACATTCTGATATGGTCTCCTTCCTCTTCAATAAACAAGCCTACTACCTTATTTACCAGGGCGGAAAAATCAAAATACTCACTCTTGGGGGTAGGCATTTTGGCAAAGTCAGAAAATGAACTGGCAATATCGCTCAGCGTATCAATCTGGTGTAAGAGATTGTCAAATGGCTTACCCATTTCATTCACCTCAATTGCGTTCATCCCTTGTTTAAAATCCACCTGTAATTTGCGCTTCAAATGTTGCAAACTCAGCTTCATAGGGGTCAAAGGATTTTTAATCTCATGAGCGACTTGCTTTGCCATTTCTCGCCAGGCTGATTCTTTTTCACTCCTTGCCAAAGCCGCTTTACTGGCTTCCAGCTTCACCAACATTTTATTGTACTCTCCAATCATCAGGCCTATTTCATCATTAGCATCCCAGGAGAGCGGCTCGTTATAGTCTGCAAGTGAAGTGCGCTTTATTTTTTGAGTAATATACTTCAGTGGGTAGGTCAGCAGGATAGAGGCCAGATAGGAAATAATCAAAAATACTATAAACACCATCGTAAAGATGTTCATAATATTAGTCATTACCTGGATTACCTGCTCTTCCAGCTGGCTCCTGGATTCAAAAAATGGCAAACTGAGCATTCCCATCAGCTCCCCTGTATTTTCTGACTTAAGTCCAATGTATGAAGATTTATAAGAGAGACTTCCCACCGATTCATCTAACACCAATTTGTTATTTTCACTTTCTTTAATGTTTGCTAATGCTTTGGGATTGATGTAGGAAGAAAGCAGGCTATCTTCATAGATCAAGGGCTGGGAGGTAGCAATCAGTTTTCCATTGGTGTCAAAAATATTGGCATCAGTCTCGGCATATTTTGACATTTGAGACAAAGAATTTGCCAATGCATCATCACTCAATTCACCCTGAAAATAATTATCAAGGATATCAATAATATTTCTGCCAATCTGCTCCGCCTTTTTCAGGTACTCGGAATCTACCTCCTCGCTATAAGATTTACTTATCACACTCAACGTAGTGATGCTCAGCGCTAAAAGAGGCATAAAGAAGGCCGCATTCAGGTAGAGCTGAATTTTGGTAGCAAAGTTCAGATTTTCATTTTTTAACAAGAAATATATGGAATAACCTCCCAGTACGACTAAAATAGTAAATACCAGAAGAAGAAATAGAAATGAAAAATTAGAAACTACATTGATAAAAGCATAAGTTTCTGACACTATTACGATGTACTCATCTACCTTGCCTTTTACGATCAGATAATCATAGCCATCACGATTAATTACCTTATCATTGTCTATATTTTTATCAAAATCATAACCGTTGAGGTTCAAAAAAGACACATCATCTCCATTACTATAAGTCAGTTCTCCGTCCCCATTGAATATTGCATAATCATAGTCATTACTAGGATAGGACTGTAGGTATCTCCTGTCAATCAGCAGTTCAGGATAAACCCGGTTTGGAATAAAACGCTTAAGAGATAGGTCAAGAACTATGTAACCAATTGTGGTATTAAAATCTTCTAATTCAATTAGCGTAATATAACGCTTGGGTGCCCCTTGAGCTATACGCTGATCGCTGGCTTCATTGATGAAGAAAATATTTTCGTACTCCGTTTCAAAGCGAGCATCATCAGTAATATTTACAAACTCTTCGTAGCCAATGACATCAGTATTTTCTAAAGGAATACCTCTGCTATTATAAAGGTATATATCAATATCATAACGGTCAAAGTAGTTGCTAAGATAGATACGGTTGATCTTTTGGCGGATTGCTTCCTTGGATGCCAGGGTATTGTAAATACGATTTTTAATGAACCTATCTTCTTTTATCTTTTCTGCAACCTCGTTAAGAAGATACTCTCCCAGTATGTCATTATCTACCAGCAACTGATTGGCAAATTTCTGTTTGTTATCCAATGTATCTACTTGATGAATATCATACGCTGCCAAAGCACCTGTAACACCACTTACAAGGGCGCAACTAAAAAGATACAAAAAAGTAATGTAGCTTACCCTGGTGAGATACTTGGGTAATTGAAAAGTGTAAAGTAAAGCGAGGTAAAAAAAGCTAATAAGGATAATTGGCAAAGTTGGTGCCTCCCAAATCAGATAACTTAGACAAAGTAATACTACTGCAGTGATCAATAACCATTTCAGTTCCAGAAATGAACGGGAAATAAGGCTGATGAATGTGCGAAAAACAATATGAGCAAACAAAAAATAACTCACCGTATTTATCACAAAGATCACTAAACTTATAATTTTAAGTGAAGAGAAGTCTAAGCTTTCGGTGATATCTAATGTCCACTGTGAATTGAAATAAATCGTCTTAATAGTATAATAGTGAATATGTAATGCCCAGACACCAATAATGATAAGCGATACCACAATACCGGAAAGCAATTTTGGTTTTAGTTTTAATAGAAGTTGATAGACATTTAGTTTTCCATAATAGAGATATAGATAAAATAGGATTAGAAGTAGAGAAAGAGAATTGAGTAGTAAATCACCTAGTGAAGGATTGAGGCTTGAAGATGCATAAAATCTACCATCAAATAGCCTCATAGGCATGATGCTAAAGGGAAATTCAAAATACAGCATGAAAAACCTTAGTCCCAGTAAACTGATGATTACCAGCGCAATTGCAAAATCATATTGATTATTATTAATATTATGGTGAACACTACGAAAGACATTGAAAAGTATCAGTATGATGGAAAATAAAATCAGCACGCTAAGCAGTGTCTGAAAAGATTTTGCTGTATTATGCTCTCGGTATCCTCTGGCAGGTTTATTGAGTTCTACTGAAAAAATAGGTTCACCTTCGTAAGAGATGAGGTTTTCGTTTTTAGTAAGCTTTGGACTTACGGCCACTGCCCCCTGAGGGAAAATCTCAGTGTTATATCCAGAGCTTATGTACTTGTTATTGATCTTATTTTCAAAGTATATAGGCAACAGTATATAATACTCAAGCTTATCATTCTTATGCGTTACTGTATCTCTGCGAATGATATAGCTACCTCCTTCCAGGTTACGGTACTGGTAAGTATAATATCCTCTTAGCCCTCTATAATTGGGCACCTGCCGATAATCTGACCAATATAAAAGTCTGCCATCTTTGAAAACATAAAAAGGATAGGTTTTAGAGAAATTAAAATTACTAAACATCAGACTATCCATGGCCAGAATCTGTTCTCTTATGTCTTCAGATTCTGCTTCTACCTCGTCCATAGCCTTTTCTACATTGTTGGAGATATCGCGCAGATACTGAGACTCACTTCTAAATCCTCCTATAAAAAACAACCTTAAAACCAATGCAAAAAGCAGGAGCAACAAAGCTGTAAATAATGACAGCTTTTTGATTTTAAAGAATTGAAATAATGTAGGATCCAGCTTCATGGTTTGCTAATTGACTTCAAATTCTATGCATTTTTTTATTCAATGAAATTTAAGCGTTGAAACAAGACGCTATTTCAATAAATGAAATTGAGCATTTGCCTTTGAAGCCTAAAATATCATTTCAAAGCACTATATACACTTCTTATTTGTGGAAAAGGCTACATCTTATAAGATAAATGAGCTAAGTCAAAACGCAACAAGTACAAGGAATGAAAAAAAATTTCCTTCAATATATTACACGAATACTAAAATGAGCGAGTTTTCCTGTAGATACACTCTACCACTCTCAGTTTACAAAATAAAATTTAAGGAAAGTTTATTCACCTGATTCGGCATATTTATTCTCATAACTTATCCCTCCAAAACCGTGGAGGTATAATGTTCGGGAATAACGGAATATGACCGGAAGTAAAAGTAAGACAATTAGCGGAACAGTCACTATGTAGACCCATAGGTCAGGATCTCCGAAAACATTATAAAGAACGAATGCAGTAGCCAATAGCACGCCCATAGTCAGGGCATAACTAACGTACATTGCACCAAAGAAGAATCCAGGTTCTCGTTCAAAGATGAGTTGGCAATGTGGACAAGTTTTGTTGGTAGCAGTAAAATGATGAGGCTTCTCAATGAGACTATATTTAAACAAATTTCCCTGTCTGCAGCGGGGACATTTATGGTTTAGTATAGCGTAGGGTAGTGAATTTTTTGGCATTCTCTTTACTTTTCTTATACCATAAAAAAGCTAGTACAGCTATAATTAGGTAGGGAGTAACAAAAAGATATAATATTCCGAAGTTCAAACCTGATCCTAAGGCAGTTTCTCCTGCGCTTACATTATTTTCTATGGTAGTTCTGCACATCGCGCATTGTGCCATAAGATTTTGAAAACCAGTGAGCATCAATAAACTAAATATGCTTAATAGCTTTTTCATAACATTGGAACGTTTAGTGCAGAACATTTTCATTTCACTTAGAGTTCTGAAATCTAAAGTAATGATCAATAATAGGGACTAATCATCAGATATACAATTACACCCGTAACTGACACATATAACCAAATAGGATATGCAAAACGTACTACTTTCCGGTGTTTACTGATCTTATCTGTTAGTGCATAGAAAAGTGCAAAGAGCACAAACGGCACCACTATCGCCGCTAGAATAATGTGAGAAATCAATATTCCCAAATATACCGTCCTCATGGCTCCTAATTGCTCAGCTTCTGTTTCTTCTAATATTCCATTACCGTTGATATCACCATAAATCGTGGAAGCTGCACTTGAATGATAAATTACATAGGATACCAGAAAGATTGAGCCCAGAATAAATGCTATGAGCATCGCGGTTTTATGATATTTGACTTTCTTCTGCTTGATAAATACCAGCCCTGCAACTAAAGCCACTGAAGTAGTCGTATTGATCAAACCATTGAGGTGCGGCAAAACACCAACCCAGTCGCTTTCAATATCAAGTTTAGTAGGGGAAAACATAAGAATAGACACTACAATAGGTATTGCAATTGATAGTACTCCTATAAGTATAAGATAGCGATTTTCGTTGGCTGTTTTAATCATGGTAAGCAACTTCCTGCATATACTCTAAAATCTTGACTTCTCCCTTTAACCTATCAATTTCATCAGAATCCACCCCATTATAATACCCTCTGATCCTCTGGGATGAATCCGTAAGTATCAAGGTAAAATCCTGGTCCGAAGACAATACAAACCCACATTTTTTTAGATAATTTACCTTTTGCTCTTCACCTTTTAAAAAGTCCCACTCACCTGCATTGGCATTAAAACGACTCTTAAAAGAAGCTAGTTCATCAGTAGAATAATTCTCTCCAGCAATAACAAGGATTTTGAAAGCTTGTTCCTGAGCCAGCACACTTTGAATATTAGCTAACATTTCAAGTACCAACTTACAGCTATCTTCACATTGCTCGGGCAAAAAATAACTTAACAAAATTTTGCCTTTCAGCGCTTCTGAACTCAGATTCTCACCATTTATTTGTGTTAATACAAAGTCCGGTAAAGTATGAGGCTTATTCTCTGAACTACAATCAGCTATTGTGTCAATTCCCTGAGAATAGTAGACTGGTAAATCAAAATTATTGCTACCAAAAAACTTAAGAAAAAGCCAAATAAAAACCGGTATCGCTAAGGTTAAGAGCAGGATACCGGTCTTTAATTTTTTATTCATCAAATGCTAACTTACTTGTTCAATATTGATAAGAATGTTTAGGCTTCAGTTAAAACTTCAGTTCAAATATAGAGGCCCCTTCTGCCAGCAAAGCAATTATCAGCCATATTACAAATATAATAGGAATCAATATTGACCAGATTAACGTTTTCACTTCACCTTTAAGGTGCATGAACTCAGCAACTATATAGAAAGCTTTCACTATTGTGAGGGCCACGAAGGTAAAATATAGTAAAGGTCCTCTTGGTAGAACAGTTGCCAGAACGAATTCTATTGCAGTAACAATTGCCAAGATCAAAGCAATCATCCACAACTTTTTAATTTTACTTTTATCTGCCGGTTGATAGGCTACCGAACTGGTTTCGTCTAATTCACCCATGTCTTGTTACTAATTATATCAAATAGAAAAATGTAAATACAAATACCCATACTAAATCCACAAAGTGCCAGTACAGCCCTACTTTCTCTACCATTTCATAATGTCCTCTTTTCTCCAGCACACCAACTGCTGCCTGATAGAAAATGATAAAGTTAAGCACTACTCCGCTAAATACGTGGAATCCGTGGAAACCAGTAATGAAAAAGAACAGAGAAGCAAATAAAGGAGGTCCATATTGGTTTTGCATCAAATTAGCTCCAAAAAATACCGAGCCATCAGGAAACAAACCCCCGGCATCAGTACCATGAATAAAGTGAGACCACTCCCAAGCCTGGCAGCCTAGGAATGTAATTCCGCCTACTAGGGTCCAGAGCATCCATTTCACCACTGCTTTTCTGTCCATCCTATGACCAGCCTCCACTGCAAGCACCATAGTCACACTGCTAAGAATCAGAATGAAAGTCATGATACCCACAAATACCAGCGGAAGCTCTACACCATGCAGGAAAGGTACTGCTTCAAAAACCTTTTCTGGAATAGGCCAGTACTCCTGTGAAAACTCAAAATCTTCTACCTCTCCGGTATAAGCAGGATATGAATATCTAATAAGTCCGTATGAAATAAGTAGCGATGAAAAGGAAAAGGCATCAGACAAGAGGAAAAACCACATCATTAGTTTTCCATAACTGGCTTTAAGCGGTGATACACCACCATTCCAGATATTCTTCTGCTTTACTTCATCTACGCTTGTTGCAGTTGTAGCCATTGTATACTCGTGAATTAATGATTAAGAAGCAAAAATAGGAATAAATAGAGCCAAAGTCCATCTAAAAAGTGCCAATAAGTTGCACACATTTCTATTTGGTCTGTACTCTTAGCATGTACTTTATAACGAAATGCATTTACCAAAACAACCAAAAGGAATATTACACCACTCAATAAATGCAAACCATGAAGCCCAGTCAATACATAAAGAAATGAACCCGCAGGATTACCCACAAAATATACATCCATGGCTACCATATCCTGCCATGAGAGTAATTGTCCTACCAAAAAAGCAAGCCCTAAAATAGCAGTAATACCCATGCTTATCTTCAGGCTACCAAGGTTATCTTTTTTGGCTGAGATATATGCCCAATGCATACTTATACTACTCAGAAAAATAATAGCTGAAGTAATATACAAACGTTGAGGCAATTCAAAATCTAGCCAGTTACCTTCTGATTGACGTACAATATAAGCACTGGTGAGTGCCGCAAATATCATTACTACCGTTACAATAAACAGCCACAATGCAAATTTTTTAGGATGCATTGAGAGTGTCTGCTTGGGTTCTTCTATGTATCTTAAATTGAGATTTTCTAAATCTATCTTCTGTTCCATCCCTGCTATAGTTTATCTAAGAGAAAGGCTATTTGCACTACCGGCAAATAAATAAATGATCCGAACATGATTTTTAAAGCAGATTTATGTGAACAATCTACCATTAAACGAAATGTTTGGAATAAAAACAATGCTCCACAAAGCGTAGCAATAATCGCCGAGTCTACACCAGTAATTCCAAATTTCAAGGGCAATAAACCCAACGGAATTAAGAAAAGGGCATATGTCATAATTTGTACAGCTGTTTTAAGGTCTTTTCCTCCTCCTGAAGGCAAAAGCTTAAAGCCTGCTTTTTTATAATCTTCATCAGCTACCCATGCTATTGCCCAGAAATGAGGAAACTGCCATATGAATTGAATTCCGAATAACACCAAAGCCTCAGCACCTATCTGTCCACTATAAGCTACCCAGCCTAATAGAGGTGGTAATGCGCCTGGAAACGCACCAATTAATACTGCAATTGGGCCTACTCTTTTCAATGGAGTATACATGAAACTGTAGGCTACCAAAGAGAGTAAAGCTAAACTTGCAGTTAAAAGGTTAGTGTATTGTAGTAGCATCCACAAACCGACAGAAGCATTAATCAAAGCAAATAAACTAGCCTCAGCTACACTGACTTTATTTGTAGGTAATGGTCTGTTTTTGGTTCTACTCATCAATTTGTCCAAATCTTTTTCTATGATCTGGTTGATGGTAATAGAGGCTCCGGAAATAAGAAAGCCACCTATACTCAAAATTATCAATGTTGAAAAATCAATCGGTCCCTGACTGGCAAGTATATAGCCAAAAGCAGAAGAAAAAGCCACTAAAAATGAAAGCCTGAACTTCATTAGTGTTATATAAGCACTAAGCTTTTCGCGCAATTCACTGATTCCTAACTTAACTGTAGACTTGGTAGCTATCATTATTTATTACTTTGTTACTATGTCCTACAAAGTGTGTTTCACTATTAGCTCTTCCGGCTTGGATTTTCATCCAGATGTAAAGTTGTATCCCAAATACTAGAGAAGCAAATAATAGATGTAGTGGTTGAGCCATTCGCGGAATCGCAAAATATGCCATAACCACACCTGACAATACTTCAGCTAAAATGACTACTAATAATACCAAAGTATTATTCATTAAGTTTCTCTGATTACCATAATATTTTACTACTCTGGCTAAGAGAAAAATATGTGCTAAAACGATGATAATGGAGAAAGATCTATGAAAATAGAAAGCAAATCCTAGTTGATCAATCCAGCTTTCTCTACCTGTGAAATTCATCTTTTCTGCTACTAAGTCAACTTCCTCCCTCACCTGCGTACCCATCACTACTTGTATAACCGTAAGAAAGATCAATATGAGTAAAGTGTAATTGATTGTCTTGGATGGGGCAAATGTAATTGCGGAAAGTGTATCCTTACGTGCTCCAATGTATTGATATGTTAATAAAGCCAGGATAAGCAAAGCCAACAGCATATGGACAGTAATCATCCATTGCAGCAGATTGGTAGATACTACGATAGATCCGATCCATCCTTGAAAGCCTACTGCAATAAGAGACAAAAATGAAACCACAAACAACTTGCTATGTGTACCAATAAAACTTATGGAACTCAAAAAAGTAGAAAAAATTAATAAACCTACGATTACACCTATCAAACGATTGATATACTCCGTCCAGGTTTTGTTAGCATTAAAGGTAGCTTCAATCAAAATGCTATCATCATTTCTGATTTCATCAGCAAGATTTGAAAACCCCAGAACATCAAGATAAGCAGTAAAACGTATATTCTTATCTTCTCTTTGTTGAGCGTATATTTCTTTATAATTGGCAGGCAGATCATTTACAGAAGTCGGTGGGACCCATTGTCCAAAACATTTTGGCCAATCCGGACAACCCATACCAGAACCTGTACTTCTGACTACTCCTCCTACGAAAATCAGAAAATAAATGGAGACTAAGGTGATTAAGCTTAGTCTCCTGTATAGTCGTATATTAGGCTTTAGCCTCATTTGTACTTGAATCCACTTTGGCTTCTTCCTTTTCCTCAGCTATTAATTCATTTTCATGAGGGAGATTAGATTCCGGCGTGGCTGAAAATGGTATATGTTGTGGAATAAAATCATCCTTGGCTCCAGGCTTACTATAGTCATAAGGCCATCTGTAAACTTTAGGAATAGCTCCTGGCCAGTTTCCATGCTCAGGGAAACGAGGAGTAGTCCACTCTAAAGTATTTGAATTCCAAGGATTAGCAGGAGCTAACCTTCCACGATACATGCTATGGAAGAAGTTATAAGCGAATATAGCCTGTGCAGTGAAAGTAAGTATTGCAGCCACACTAATGAACATATTCAGATCAGCGAATGTACCGAATAAATCAAAAGTAGTGAATGAATAGTATCTTCTAGGGAAGCCAGCTATACCAATATAATGCATTGGGAAGAATACCAAATAAATTCCTACGAAAGTTAACCAGAAGTGGACGTACCCTAGGTGTTTGTCCATCATTCTACCATACATTTTAGGGAACCAGTGGTAAACACCCGCCATCAATCCAAAGAAAGATGCGCTACCCATCACCAGGTGAAAATGAGCTACTACAAAATAAGTATCATGAAGTTGTATATCAATTGCAGAGTTACCTAGGAAAATACCTGTTAAACCTCCAGAAATAAATACTGATACCAGACCGATTGAAAACAACATGGCTGGTGTGAAAACTATATTTCCTTTCCAAAGCGTAGTCAAGTAGTTAAATACTTTTACTGCTGAAGGTACAGCAATAATCAGTGTTAGGAACATGAATATAGATCCTAAGAATGGATTAAGACCAGAAACAAACATATGGTGTGCCCACACTACGAATGAAAGTATTGTGATACCCAACATTGATCCTACCATTGCACGATATCCGAAGATAGGTTTTCTTGAGTTAGTAGCTACAACCTCTGATGTGATTCCCAGAGCTGGTAAGAGTACAATATATACTTCCGGGTGACCCAGGAACCAGAACAAGTGCTGATAAAGAATTGGACTACCTCCTACGTTAGGAAGTGCTTCACCTCCAATATAGATCTCTGAAAGATAAAAGCTGGTTCCGAAGCTTCTGTCAAACACTAACAACAGAGAAGCTGCAAATAATACAGGAAATGAAAGTAAGCCAATAACAGCAGTGAGGAAGAATGCCCAGATCGTAAGCGGAAGTTTGGAAAAGGACATCCCTTGAGTCCTCAGGTTAATAACGGTTGTTATATAGTTAATGCCTCCTAACAACTGAGAAGCAATAAAGAAAACCATTGACACTAACCATAAAGTCATACCCGCTTGGGAACCTTGGATTGCCTGGGGCAAAGCACTTAGAGGGGGATAAACTACCCACCCTCCTGCTGCTGGGCCTGTTTCAAGGAATAAAGAGATGAACATGATTACACTAGCCAGGAAAAAGAACCAGTACGAAAGCATGTTCATAAACCCTGAAGCCATATCCCGAGCTCCAATCTGAAGGGGTATAAGATAATTACTGAAAGTACCACTCAATCCAGCGGTAAGCACAAAGAATACCATAATGGTACCATGCATAGTGACTAATGCCAGATAAAACTCAGGATCTAATGATCCTGTAGTGCTAATCCAATCTCCAAGCAAAGGTCTGAGAAATTCCAGATTCATATCTGGAAATCCTAACTGAAGACGGAAGATAATGGATAACAACCCACCAATAAATGCCCAAAGAATACCTGAAAAGAGGTATTGCTTAGCAATCATTTTATGGTCGGTACTAAAAATATAGGTTGTGATGAAATTACCATGGTGATGTTCTTCATCATGTCCATGATTATCATGTGCCAAAGACTCGTTACTTATATTTGCTGTAGCCATACAGATAAGTTATTAAATGCTTAATGCTTATTTTCCTTCAACTTCATTGTCCAAGCCGGCACTTATTAATGCCAGTTCTTTCATATCACTTGGCACTTTAGCCAAATAGTCAGGATTTTTTTGTAGCCAAGGCTGCTGATCAGCATACCATTGCTCATATTCTGCGGGTTCCACAACTTCTACCATTTTTCTCATAGAAAAGTGGCCTCTTCCACATACTTCAGTACAATAGATATAGAAATTGAAATCAGGATCACCCAGTTCTTCTCTCATTTCTGCTGTTGTTTTATTAGGAGTAAACCAGAAACGAGTTGGCATACCAGGAACAGCATCCTGCTTCAAGCGAAATTCAGGGATGAATACACTGTGTAATACATCTCTAGCCCTAATTTTAAACAAGATTGGCTTACCCTTAGGAATAACCATCTTAGTTCCTGAAGAAAAATCATCAAACGAAGCTCGGTCCGTAAAGTCCATGCCCCACATATTCAATGGATCAATTAAGCGGAAGTCATAATCGCCCAACTCATTATCCTGTCCAGGGTATCTAAATTCCCACCCAAACTGGTAGCCCATTACTTCAACAACTTCAGCATCTTCAGGGGCTTTTTCAGTAATATCTGACCACGCTTTCCATCCGGAAAAAACCAAAATTGAAAGCACAATTGCCGGAATTACGGTCCATACAACCTCCAATTTACTGTTATCAGGATAGTAGAGAGCTTTTCTGTCTTTCTTAAATTGATATTTGTAAGGGAAATAAAACAGGAGTATTTGTGTGATAATAAATACGATTCCTGTTACGATCATGGTAATCCAAAATAGTCTATCAGTAACTATTCCATGTTCTGTTGCAATAGGAAGCTGGTAGCTATCAAATCGTGCCACAGAATACCAGGTAGTAACAGCCCCAGAAACCAATAAAAATAAGAAGAGCAGTAATGCGTTGATCTTATTGCTGGAAGAAGCAGAATCAGGCTTCTTATCTGACCCTCTTGCTACATTTACCAGTCTTAGTATTCTTAGTATGGTAAGAATAATGGCGACAACTAAAATTACGCCTATACCTATGAATAATTCAAACATAATTGCTATGCTGTTTTAATAAATCAAGTGTGATGATGGATACTTTCTTGTAACATAGGATGGTTTTTGGCAACCAGAGGAGCTTTTGACAGATTATTCAAAACTACAAATAGAAAGCCTGCCAAATATATCATCGTAGTACCTAACTCAACAAAACCTAAACTACCATTTTCTTTCAAAATTCCAGGGGTGATCATAAGGTAAAAGTTAAGCCATTGCCCAACCATAACTACCACACAAACCAACTTCAAAAATATGGTGTGGCGCTTTGAATCTCTCGTCATTAAAACTAAGAAAGGAAAGAAGAAGTTCAGGATTAATGTACCAAAGAAAAAAGGTGAATAATAATCACTTTCAAGTCTTTCAAGGAAGTAAATTGATTCTTCCGGAATGTTTGCGTAGTAGATCAATAAAAACTGGCCAAACCAGATGTAAGCCCAAAAAATACTGAAAGCAAAAACAAATTTTCCTAAGTCATGTAAATGCTCGGAGCTAACAATATTGATATATCCGTTTTCTCGTAGTATTACCACACACAAAGTAATCGCTGCTAATCCTGCAACAAACCAGCTGGCAAAATTATACCAACCATACATGGTGCTAAACCAGTGCGTATCTATTGACAAGGTCCAGTCCCAAGCAGAAGTAGAAGATGTAATGGCAAAAAATACAATAAAGATTGTAGAGTATTTTACCATTTTATGATAATGAGCTACTCCCCCATTGATGTCTTCAGCCAGGGACTCTTTCCTGATGAGCCTATACATAAAATACCAAACACCAAAATATATTACCATTCTGATAATGAAGAATACTGAATTCAGATATCCTCTCTTACCCGCAATAATTGAATCATACCGTGGATCACTTTCATCATATAGATACTCATGTGTCCAGTGAAAGATAGTATGTCCACCCACTAAAAACACGACTAACATTAATATACCTGCGTAAGGCAACCATGCTCCAAATGCCTCAGGAATTCTTTTGATTCCAGCAGACCAACCTGCCTGAGCTGCATACTGCAGAGCTACGAAGAATAATCCTATCACTCCTAGTCCGGTGAAGTATACATTATTAATCCACAAGCTAGTATACAAACGATCATACCAATGAAACTCAGAGTGACCGCCACCGTGTCCAGCCGAAGCCCCGTGTGCTGCTTCTGCTGCATGTCCTCCCCCACCGAAGATTAGTAATATTACCCCCAGTATCAGAAGTACCACCCCCACAATACCTAAAGTGGCTATCTTTTTCTTAAGGCCTGCATTAAAATTGAAATGTTCTGCTGTCATCTTTTAGCGCGACTTTAGAGTTGTATTATTTTTTATTGTTTTTGCAATTGCTGTACATAGCGCACGATCTTCCAACGATCTTCTATATCTATCTGAGATCCGTGTGCATTCATTCTGCCTCTACCGTAAGTGATGGTATGAAAAATATGCCCTTCAGTAAGCTCGGCATATCTCCCTACTTTGTACGATGGTACACCCAAATATACTTCTGCAACAAGCCCATCTCCCTGACCTGCTCCACCATGGCAAGAAGAACAAAAGCTCAGATATAGCGCCTGACCATCAGCAAGTACAGCCTCTGTAGAATCCAAAGGGTTCGTTAAAACTCTTGAAGCTAGCTCAATACTATCTTTTGGAATGCGATAAGGAAGATAATCACCTGGATTCCTGCGAACAGTATTGGCAGCAGGCTCACGCATGGTCATACCAAAAGGATTGTTAGGATTAGAGTTGTAGTACTCTCCTACACCATCATCAATTGAGCTTAGCCACTCACCTTGCTCAGTATCAGTAATTTGCGTTAAAGGCTCGTAGGGAGTAGAATGATACATCTGAGGTGCATATTCCAAACCAGGAAATTCACCTTCAGCAGAACAGGCTCCAAAAACAGCTGCAAGTACCAGTAGGTATATATTCTTTCTAAATATCATTTTCATCATTGATTTACATGCTTTTCTCATTCACTTCCACAGCTCCTGAATCCTGCAATATCTTCTTGATTTGAGCGAGCTCTGTTTTGCTATTTTTAGACAAATCTATAGCCATTATGTGTTTATCGTCAGTCGCTCTCAGATCAAAAACTTTTGCTTTTCCGTAAGGACGAAGATCACTTATAACCAAAAAAGTAATTACCATTCCAAAGGCAGATAGCAAAACTGTGAGCTCAAAGGTTACCGGGAAAAAAGTTGGCAACGAAGTATAATTTTTACCTCCGATAATCATAGGCCAGTCAATTCCCATCATATAGTATTGCATAAGCAGTGCTAGAGAAGTACCTAAAACTCCGAAAATAAAGGCTGCAATTGGTAGTCTTGACCTCTTGTAACCTAAGGCATGGCCTAGACCATGCACGGGGTAAGGTGTATAGCACTCATGAATCTTTACGCCCGCCTCTCTTACGAACTTAACACCTTTGAGAAGTACGTCCTCATCGCTAAAAACACCTATCAGATAATTCTTATTTTTCATGATATTAATTAAGCTTCTTTAGGAGTAGGATTCATTACATTTCCAGTTTCTACTGGATCTTTTGTGGTAGATCTCTCTGAGGAAGATCTCAGAATTGCTTTCACCTCTGCCATGTTGATCACCGGGAAAAATTTGGCAAACAGGAAAAACAACGTAAAGAACAAACCAAATGTAAATAGGTAAACCCCGACATCATATAAAGTGGGAGTAAACATAGCCCAGCTTGAGGGAAGGTAATCTCTGTGAAGAGATGTAACAATAATCACAAATCTTTCAAACCACATCCCAATGTTGACCACAATTGACAGAATAAAAGTAGCTACAATATTAGTTCTGATCTTTTTGAACCAGAAAAGCTGTGGTGAAATTACGTTACACGTCATCATAGTAGCATATGCCCACCAGTATGGTCCGGTTGCACGGTTTAGGAATGCATACTGCTCATATTCAACGCCCGAGTACCAGGCCATAAACAACTCGGTAAGATAGGCCACCCCTACAATTGAGCCAGTAACAATGATGATAATGTTCATCAGCTCAATATGGTTTATGGTGATATAATCTTCCAGTTTGTATACTTTTCTGGTAATCAGCATTAGCGTCAATACCATCGCAAAACCTGAGAAAATCGCACCTGCCACAAAGTATGGAGGGAAAATCGTAGTATGCCAGCCTGGTATTACTGAAGTAGCAAAGTCAAAAGATACGATGGTATGCACTGACAATACCAGAGGAGTGGCAAGACCTGCAAGAATTAATGATACAGACTCATAGCGTTCCCAGGCTTTAGCTGAACCAGTCCATCCCAGGCTTAGCGCACCATAAACAGTTTTAGAAACTATTCCTTTAGCACGATCACGAATACTGGCAAAATCCGGCACAAGTCCGATATACCAGAATACCAGGGAAACTGAAAAGTAAGTACTAATCGCGAATACGTCCCAAAGTAAGGGGGAGTTAAAGTTTACCCATAAGGAACCAAAAGTGTTTGGTAAAGGCAATGCCCAGTAAAATCCTAACCAGGGACGCCCCATGTGAATCACGGGGAACATAGCCGCACAGATAACAGCAAATATTGTCATCGCCTCAGCTGCACGGTTGATTGAAGTTCTCCACTTTTGTCTGAACAAAAGAAGCACCGCTGAGATCAGCGTTCCAGCATGACCAATACCTACCCACCAAACGAAGTTTGTAATATCCCATGCCCAACCAACTGTCTTATTTAGTCCCCACATTCCGATACCTTCCCATAAAGTCATTACCAAAGCATAGGCTCCGATAACTAACACACCTAAGGAAGTAGCGAGGGCCAAAAGCCAACTAACAGTGGGTTTGCCTTCAACGTGTCGGCAAATGTCATTCGTTACATCATGTATAGTTTTCCCTCCTGTTACCAGAGGCTTACGTACTGAAGAAGTAATTTCCATAATCTCTTATTTATATGGCTTTATGCATTAGGAGACTCTTCGTCTTTATTTCTAATCTTAGTAAGATACCAGATATTAGGGCTGGTATTGATTTCCTGAAGTACACGGTACGCACGACCTTCTACTTCTTCTGCCAACATTTTTGACACTTTACTTTCAGGATCATTAATATCACCAAAAGTAATTGCATCAGTGGGACAAGCTTCTGCACATGCAGTGTTAACATCTTCATCGGTAGGTCTGCGTCCCTGCTTTCTCGCTTCAAGTTTACCTAACTGAATACGCTGAACACAGAAAGTACATTTTTCCATCACACCACGTGCTCTTACAGTTACGTCAGGGTTCAATACCATTTTACCTAGATCGCTGTTCATCGCTGTATTTACAGCAAACTTCTCATTGTCATGGTATTTGAACCAGTTAAACCTTCTCACTTTGTAAGGACAGTTGTTGGCACAATAACGGGTTCCAATACATCTGTTGTAGGTCATCTGGTTTAAACCTTCTGTGCTATGTGTAGTAGCTGCTACCGGACAAACTGTTTCACAGGGTGCATTGTTACATTGCTGACAAAGCATCGGCTGGAAAATTACTTCAGGGTTAGCGGAAGCGATTTCCATTTCCTTTAGGTCTTCAACTTCATCACTGCTATAGTAGCGGTCAATGCGCAACCAATGCATTTCACGTCGGTTGATTACCTCTTGTCTTCCCACTACTGGAACATTATTTTCTACCTGACATGAAACTGTACAGGCATTACAGCCAATACAACTATTTAAGTCAATGATCATATTCCAGTGGTGGTTGGGGTATTTATGTCCTTTCCACAATGAAATAGAACTAGGCTCTTTCTTTCCTTCAGCAGTTGCAATCATTGGTTCAAAGCGGCCTGCTTTTGGATTTTCTTTATATTCACTCAGCAGGGCATCTTGAATAATAGTCTCACGGCCCATGTAAGTGTTATGAGTTTGTGTCTGGGCTATCTTGTAAATCTCATCAACAATCTCAATCTGAACATTAGGATAGAAATTAGCATAATATCCATTCATTTGAGGGGCTAAAGGATACACGTTTACTCCTACCCCTTCAGCAACTTTTCCAGCTACTTTTCTTCCATAACCTACCGCTACACCAACTGTACCTTCTGCCTGACCAGGTTGAACCAGCACTGGAAGAGTAATAGTCTGTTCACCAGCGGTTAATCTGGCAAAATTGGTTTTTCCTTCACTGTATTCTACTCCCATATCTTCAGCCATTTTCTGAGACATGGTAATATAATTATCCCAGCAGGCTTTAGTGATTGGATCAGGAGTTTCCTGTAACCAGGGATTATTTGCCTGGCGTCCACTACCTATGGCAACTTTTTGATAAAGTACCAGGTCAGTTCCTTCGCTAGGCTGATATGTGCTATTTACTCTTGAAGCTACATTTGATAAATCCACCGAAAAGGCTTCATTAGGAAAGCCAACTGATCCCGTTCCAGGAGAAGGAACGGTAACGTCAACCTCCATGGCCCCATCATATAGAGCCTTATCAAAGAATCGGTCAAAATCACTCTCTGTACTTTGAGCCTGATATAAAGTCTCTCTCCAATTATTTTTTACAAATGTATAATAGTCAGTCTCAGCTGCATTAGCCCAGCTTAGGAAAGATGATTGAGCCTGTCTTGTATTAAATATAGGTGAAATGGCAGGTTGAACTAAGCTAAACCTTCCTCTCTGTGGTTCAGCATCATTCCATGATTCCAAAAAGTTATGATCAGGAGCTATATAATTACACACTGCCGCAGTTTCATCTGGCTTTTCAGAGGTAGAGACTTTTAATGCGACTTTTTCCATAGCAGCATTTAAAGCTTCACCCTCATGAAAATCATATACCGGATTACAATTATAGAATATCAATCCACTTATTCTTCCTGCATTGGCATCAGCAACCAGCTTTGACATCGCTGCATCATCACCTTTGCGGAAGTAAGAGGGTCTTTCTATGTCTAATGTAGTTCCATAACTTCCCAGCATTTCATTGATAGCGATGATCAAGCTCTGGATGGCTACATCATTGGAACCAGAAACAACAATAGACTTACCACGGTTGGCCCATAACTGATTTGCAGCTTCTTCTAAATGAGCAACTTCTCCAGCATCATTAAAAGAAGCAGAAGACCTTCCGGCTTTTGCTGCCAGTAAATTATATAGCCTTCCGATTACTAACCCTTCCTGAGAAGGTTTAATCTGAGTACGATAATCAGCATTAGCACCAGTCATTGATAAGTTAGACTCAAACTGATAATGCCTTGACATATCAGTTTTGTTACGGCTTACTTTTCTGGTTTCAGCATATTGCTTTGCAAAAGGAATTGGGGCGATCCATGTACCTAAAAAGTCTGCTCCGAAACTAACAATGATATTGGCTTTGCTAAAATCATGTGTTGGAAGAATCCTTTGCCCTACAGCTGACTGATATGCATCTAAAATTCCGTCAGCTGACTGATTATCATACATCACGTGGTTCATTCCAGGATAAGCCTCCAATAAGCTATTGATCGCAGCCTGAGTAGAAGGACTAAGTACAGTGTGACTTACAATCACCTTATTTCCTCCTTTTCTTAGCTCTCCTTTTATTGCTGAATCTAATTCTTGCCAGGTGGTAGGCTCTCCATTCGCCATAGGAGTTTGGTATCTCTGCTTATCATATAACGATAAAACTGAGGCCTCAACTTGAGCATTAGTTCCCCCTAAAGTTACGTTAGAGCGCTCATTTCCTCTGAGTTTAATTGGTCTGCCTTCTCTGGTTTTTACTACTATACTGCAATAATCACCACCATCCATATATGTTGATGCGTAGTAATTAGGAATTGATGGATCTACATCAACTGGCTTTACCACATAAGGAATTGCCTTTCTTATGGGTGCTTCGCAGGCAGCGAGAGTGGCTGCACTAATTCCAAAACCCATCATCTTAAGAAAATCACGACGTGAACTACCGTCTGATAACTCACCATTTCGTTTCTTCTCATCAATAGGCAAGTATTCAGGAAACTCTTTATCAGCATGCTTAACGAACTCTGCATCATTTCTGAGCTGTTCTAATCCTTGCCAGTATTTTTTATTATTTGCCATCTTATTGATAATGTCTTTTCGTTTGAAGTAAGAGAAGGATTAATAGTGACACTTAGAACATTCCAGACCACCAATATCCTCTACTCTCATTGGTTCATTACTATCTGCTGACTCGTGCAACTCCAGTAACTTGTCATAGTAATCATTTCCCTCAGCATTTACTTGTGTTTCTCTGTGACAGTTGATACACCATCCCATAGTTAATAATGAATGTTGGTAAACCACTTCCATTTCCTGAATAGGACCATGGCAGGTCTGACATTCAATACCTCCAACATTTACATGTTGAGAGTGATTAAAGTATGCCAGATCAGGCAGATTGTGAATCCTTACCCACTCAATAGGCTGTTGATTATTACCGTAGGTTTGCGTTTCAGGGTCAAAATCAATGGCCGCGTATATTTTCTGAATTTCGGGGGACTCAGTCTTGATTTGCTGATGACAATTCATACAAATATTTGCTGATGGGATGTTGGCAGACTTGGCTTTCATCACCCCTGTATGACAATATTGACAGTCAATCTCATACTGCCCGGCATGAAGTG
Source organism: Catalinimonas locisalis (assembly GCF_038039535.1). Taxonomy (NCBI): domain Bacteria; kingdom Pseudomonadati; phylum Bacteroidota; class Cytophagia; order Cytophagales; family Catalimonadaceae; genus Catalinimonas; species Catalinimonas locisalis. The sequence goes on from NZ_JBBPHP010000010.1 coordinate 149,580, forward strand.
CATGAGAGAAGGCAATGGGCTGTTTAGGCTGATACCCTTGCTGTATACCCACTGAATACAAGCCATTAATTACCAGCTTTACAGCAATCGCCATAAAGAGAAAAAGAGATATTCCAATAAAAGGCTTACTGGTTACTACTTTCTTTACATCTGTTTTTTGGCTGATGATCTCTCTATCCTCATCATCAAGGTCTTCTTTCTGACTTAAGAAACGACTTAGTACTGAAATGATGAGCACCAATACCACAAGTATCAGTACTAGTACAATTAATAATCCAACAAGTATAATAGTCAGATAATCTGAAGAAATGCCTCCAGCAGCCGCTGCACCTCCCGCTGGCGCTTGCCCATCTGCTGCCGCAGTTTCAGCAGTTTCAGCTGGAGCTGCAGATTCACTCTTGATATAAGCTACAATTGAATTAACCTGCTCATCCGAGAAGTCAAATGAAGGCATCAGGGTTTTGTTGTACTCATTGTAAAGGTTCACTGCATATTCATCACCACTCTGGATAACAGCCTGAGAGTTTTTGATAAATCGCTGCAACCAATCAAGATCACGCCGCTCATGCACGTTCTTCAATGCAGGACCAACCACCTGGTTATTGATTGCGTGACATACAGTACAGTTATTAGTGAACAAAGTTTTACCTTCATTGATAGCTGCCTCGTCTGTTGGTAATCCATCTGCTGACGCAGAGGCAGCTTCTTCCGCGGGAGCTTCCTGAGAAGCTTCGTCCTGTGCATAGGAAGCAGAAAAGCTTAGGGTGAAGGCGAGACAGATAAAGAGGTAACGAAGTGCGTAAGATTTACAAAAATGCCAGTCTAATCTATTTTTCAACATTATTTCCCGTGATTTTAAACACCCACAAAAGTAATACGCGAACAATTGATTTCAAACATATTTCAACCAAATTGGTACATGCTTTGATAGAGTACGATCTTAACATACAAATATTTGATTACCAAGTATTTAGACACATCAAACTACACTTAGGTAGTAAATTTAGAATGAGTATAAATAGTGTTAATTTGGAACATTTTTCAATGACTGCAAAAGTTAAGATTATCAGAGTCAATAAGTTCTCTACTCACTTAATGCTCTCCACATTTAAGGAAAGACATGATTAAGTATTCATTTTCCGTAATAAGCTAACAATTCAAAAAAAAAGCCGGGAACAATTCCCGGCTTGAGGTCGCGAGCGGATTTGAACCGCTGTAGGAGGTTTTGCAGACCTCTGCCTAACCACTCGGCCACGCGACCTTTTATTAAGTATTTTGGTGTTGGGATGCAAAGGTATAAATCCTGCTGATTTATACAAAAGTTTTTAAAAAGAGGGGGAGTATTAATCCCCCTACTTTATTGACCTTATTTTTTTTCTTCAGAATCTTCTTCTTCTTCAGAATCGTCAGCTTCCGCTTTAGGCTTAGCCTGCTCCTGCTCTTTCTTATCCATTTTCTCCTGAGCAGCTTTTTTCTGCTCTTCCTGCATCTGCTCTTTCAAGCTGGAAAGCGCTTCCAAATCACCAAGGGTATCACCTGCGTCGGCTCCACCACCTTGTTTACCTTTACTTTTCTTGCTCTTTGATCCACCACTGCTTGAAGTAGAAGGTGCTGGTGTAGTAGGTTTCTCCTCTACTTCTGAATATACATTAGAATGTGAAAGCACAATTCTACGATCTTCTTTAGAGAATTCCACCACTTTGAAATCTAAGGATTCACCTACCTGAGGTTCAGTACCATCTTCTTTCTTAAGATGTTTGAAGCTGGCAAAACCTTCAATTCCGTAAGGAAGCTCAATTAAAGCACCTTTGTCAATTTTACTCATTACTGTTCCTTTGTGAACTGAGTTAACTGGGAAAAGGTCTTCAAAAGTATCCCAAGGGTTTTCTTCTAACTGCTTATGTCCAAGCGCCAGACGACGATTATCTACGTCAAGTTCTAATACCTGTACTTCAAGCTCTTCGCCTACTTTGGTAAACTCTGATGGGTGCTTTACTTTTTTTGTCCATGATAGGTCAGAAACGTGAACCAGGCCGTCTATACCTTCTTCAAGTTCAATAAACAAACCGAAGTTAGTCAAATTACGGACGATCCCTTTATGTACAGTGCCTACCGCATATTTGGTAAGCAGATCCTGTTTTGTCCAAGGATCTTCGGTAAGTTGCTTGATACCCAATGACATCTTACGCTCATCGCGGTCAAGGGTGAGTACTACCGCTTCCAGTTCGTCACCAATGCTGATGAAGTCCTGAGGGTTGCGCAAGTGCTGAGACCATGACATTTCAGATACGTGGATAAGTCCTTCCACACCAGGCATTATTTCAAGGAATGCGCCATAGTCGGCTACATTTACAATCTTGCCTTTTACCTTAGATCCCACCTGAATCTCTTCTGATAGTGAATCCCAAGGATGAGGAGTAAGCTGCTTCATACCGAGAGAAATTCGCTTCTTCTCATCATCAAAGTCAAGTACAACGACGTTGACTTTCTGATCCAGATTAAGCACTTCTTCAGGATGATTGATTCTACCCCAAGAGATATCTGTAATGTGCAACAGACCGTCTACTCCTCCTAAGTCAATAAAGACACCGAAGTTGGTCATGTTCTTGATCACACCTTCCAGTACCTGACCTTTTTCAAGGTTATTCAGGATACGAGCTTTCTGCTCTTCAAGGTCTTTCTCAATTAGTACTTTATGAGAAACTACTACGTTGTCGTTAGCATAATTAATTTTGACAACTTTCACTTCCATTTTCTTGCCTACAAATACATCAAAATCACGAATAGGCTTAACGTCTATTTGTGAACCAGGCAAGAATGCCTCTACTCCATATATATCACAGATAAGACCACCTTTGGTACGGCGTTTTACTGTACCTTCAATTACCTCATCATGATCAAGAGCATGTTGAATTTTTTCCCAAGCCTTTACAATTTTTGCTTTCTTGCGGGAAAGAATTAATTGACCCTGGGCGTCTTCCTGTTCCTCTACATATACTTCTACTTCGTCACCCACTTTAAGGTCAGGCATGTCACGAAATTCTGAAGAAGAAACCAAACCGTCAGACTTGAATCCAATGTTCAGAATGATGTCGCGATCATTGATACCTACCACGGTACCAGTTACAACTTCATTTTCGTTTACTTGAGTCAGGGTATCATCATACATGGAAGCCATGTTGGCTCTTTCTTCCTCAGTGTACTCTTCACCGAATCCACGCAAATCAGCCTGATCCCAATCAAACTTTTCTTTTTGTACTTCTGCCATATTAAGATTGTTGCTCTAGTTACATACTAACCTTAGAGCGATGGGGTTAGCAGTTTTGGTTATACATTATTTATTAAAATAGAAATTAGGGAGCTTGCCCCTAATTTCCCGCAAAAATAGTAAGTTCTTTAATCTGTGACAACTTATTAAGGATTTTACTTGCAAAAAGTTCCCTATATATTAACACAACAGTATTGAAACTAAACTTTGAAATAGAAAGTGATTATATTTTTAGTTTAAGGCATGTAAGCCTCACGGGCTGCTTTAAACTCTGAACCACTCTTCCACTCAGGAAAATTCCTTTCATTGGCTAATCTGTAACCGACATTAAATAATAACTGTGCATCTAAAACCATACCTTCAAAATTCCATTCATCGGGCAGATACTCATCAGATGGCTGATGATAATGCTTTTGGGTCCAGGCAGTATTTTGCTCTTTAGTCCATGCTTTACCTTTTTCCATTTGTTCAGACTCTCCACTTGCGTATAAAGCCGGTACTCCAACTTTGGCAAAATTAAAATGATCAGAACGGAAGAAGTATCCTTTTTCCGGCTGAGGATCGGGGATAATGTAACGGTTCTGAGCCTGAGCAGCAGCTTCTACATACTCGTCCAATTCAGACTGCCCATAACCAACTACAGTTACATCTTTCATAGGCCCTAAAAACCAAATACCATCCATATTGATATTGGCAACAGTTTTATCTAATGGATAGATCGGATTATCAGCATAGTAAGCAGAGCCCAAAAGCCCCTGCTCTTCAGCGGTAACGGCCAGAAAAATTATGCTACGTTCAGGCTTTTCATCCAGTTTGCTAAAAGCATTGGCTATCTCCAGCATGACTGAGACTCCACTGGCATTGTCAAGTGCTCCATTATAAATGGAATCGCCTTCCACTGCTTCATTAATTCCTATATGATCCCAATGGGCGGTATAGACTATGTATTCATCCGGATATTCATTCCCCTCTACTTTGGCGATCACATTCTTTGAGGTGGCTGACTTGTGCGCAACATCTATAGAAAGTGATGCTGACATTCCCATGGGCAAGGGCTTAAAGCCTGGCTGACGAGCCATACCTAAATAATTTTTGATTTCGGCCATTTCAAACAACTTTTGTGCTGAGGCTATATCCACCCAGCCTTCAAAAGCACAGCGTGACATATTATTATCATCTGGCTGAAGATATAGGGCTTTGCCAGTCCAGCTACTTCTTACCACACCCCATGGATATCCCGCCGGAGCAGTGTTGTGAACTATAATTACCCCCTCTGCTCCTTGTCGGGCCGCTTCTTCATATTTGTAGGTCCAGCGTCCGTAATATGTCATGGTATTTCCTTTGAAGAAAGTAGAATCCTCAGCTCCAAAGCCAGGATCGTTGACCAGTACTACTGCGGTTTTTCCTTCCATATCTATTCCCTCATAATCGTTCCAGTTATACTCTGGAGCTACAATGCCAAAGCCACAAAATACCAGTTCAGAATCATTTACATCAATCTGGTCAGTGACTCTACGAGTGAGCGCAACAAACTCATTCCGATAAGTCAGACGCATAGTTTCATCACCGGCTTCAATGACTAAATCAGTGGTTGGAACAGCATCAATTTCTACTAAGGGAACTGCCTGTAAATAACGCTCTCCATTACCTGGCTCAAGGCCCATTTGCTGAAACTGTTCTGTCAGGTAAGCTACCGTTTTTTCTTCACCCTCAGAAAATGGCATTCTCCCTTCAAATTCATCCGAAGCCAGGGTAGAAACGTGTTTTTTAAGATTCTCAGTGCTAATATTTACATCCATTGCTGTGGATGCTGCTTCACTACTCGTATTTGAAGAATTACAAGAAATAACTAACAGCATTGAACTTAAGCTAGCCAAGTAAATGATAAAGGCTACTGGAAATTTTCTAATCATCATAAGGTATACATCAAAATGGTTATATAAATCCTCTAATAATGCTATTTATTGATAGGCAATCATAGCAAATTTATTACCCGCGCGTGATTTCCTTCAAAATAAGCCTAAAAAATTTCAAAACATGAAAGGGATTTGTGAAAGTAATTTATTACCAAATAATATATGGCATGAAAATGACGAATGGCAATTTTAGACTGTTGTTCATTACCCTACTTTTTTGTTTTACTACCTCAATTAGTTTGAACTCATTTGCAAAATTTACCAGCACCATAAGTATTTCATCAAAGTTTAATCAGGAGCCGGAAATTCTTCACGCAGGAGCCTATTTAGTCATAGGAGTGTTTCAGGATGTGAATAACGCTCGTCAATTTGCTGAAAGCGCACTACAAGAAGGTTTAAATGCTCACTATAAATATCATCAACAAAATCAGTTAATTTATGTGTATACCCACTCTGAAAATTCTAAAAATAATATACTCCCCACTTATTATCAGATTCGGGAAACTACCAAATATAAAGATGCATGGATATTGAGCGTTCAGGATAATACGAATCCTGACCTTTTACATCAAACAACCTCTTATCATTCTTCACTGGGAAATGCAGAGGGTGAAGAGTTACCTTTGGAGGATGAAAAGCAACTTACTGATCAATTATCTGAAAAAATAACAGTGGCATTCCGTGCTTTAGATTGTGAAAATGGAGATACAACAGCTATAAATGCCCAAATTCAGGTAGTGGACGGAAAGCAAGCTTCATTGATAGAACAAACCGATACCAAAAGAGGATGGGCGTTTATCCCAAAAACACTTAACCTAGATACTGTTCAGGTTATCACTGAATCTATTGGGTACCGAAAAAACCAGGTAAACTTAAGTATCCATGAGCTTTTAAAAAATTCCAAAAATCCAAATATTCATTTAGTAGGAGATACACTCTTTGTCCAAATAGAAATGAGGAGTCTGGAGGCAGGAGAATATCAGGTAATGTACAACACCTATTTTTATGGAAACTCAACTGTCATGCGTGAGCATTCAAAGTACGAATTAGAAAAAGTCTACAATGTACTAAGAAACAATCCAGATATGAAAATTCGCTTACATGGACATACCAATGGAAACTCGAGGGGTGTTGCTTACTTATATGATGAAGAAAAGCAGAATTTCTTTGAAATAATACGTACCAAAGCTTACCGTAAACGAGGTGTTAGCTCAACAAAACTTTCTCACTACAGAGCAGAAACTATCAAAAGCTACTTAGTCTTCAGGGGAATTGACACTGAACGTATAGAAACTCAAGGTTGGGGAGGTAAAAAGATGCTTTATGCTGCCGATTCTCCCATGGCTTCAAATAATATACGGGTTGAAATTGAGGTCATTAGCAAATAAAATTCAACTATAATTAGCCTAACCGTTCTTAAAGTTTTTTTAAGGAGAATTCTATTTTCATTAAGCTAGAACTTAAAAATCAGGTACATTTTTATGATAAAATATACATACTGAAATAGAGCATAAAGGATTAGAGTTAATTTGAAAAACTTTCATAAAAACTATTAAATATTTTTTATAATTTATCTATGTAAGTTTCCCATCACTCCCATTTGGGATAATGTTTTTATAGGTTGTTTATTTGTAAAATGAATGCTTTTCATTTTGATAACGAAGTTGTAGAATTTGAAATAGAAGATGGAATACTTTTCGGTAAGTACAAAGTATCCAAAATTGATTTGGAGGCTGCGAAAAAAGCTACCATCTTCCGTAAACAAATTACCCAGGGAAGAAAACTTCCGTCCATTGCTAATATTTCATCGGTAAAAGAAGTGCCCAAGGAAACCAGAGAATTTTTCTCACAAGAAGCTGGTGATGACCTAAGTGCTCTGGCCGTAATAATTAGTAACCCTGTAACGAGAATAATGGGTAATTTTTTTCTTAAATTCCATCAACCAAAATATCCTTTTAAACTTTTTAAGGATACCACAAGCGCGAAAAAGTGGATAATACATTATAAGTAACACAATCTCAGTATAATGAATCATAAAAAATTTGAGAATGACTATTTTTATGCTGAATTGAATGATGATATTGTTACGGTACAGTACAAGCCTAATCTTCATTTAAAGTTAGAAGATGCAAAACGCATAGTCTCAGAACGTTTAGATTATTTTGGCGACCTTAAATCCCCTGTACTGATCAAAAGCTCACGCATCAAGAGTATTGATAAACAGGCAAGGGAATACCTTTTTAGTGAGGGTTTAATAAATATCACTGCCATTGCACTGGTAGAAACCAGTACCGTAGAAAAGGTTTTGACTACAATCGTATTCAACTTCAATAAACCTAAAATTCCTCATAAAGTCTTCTCTGACAATCAGGATGCGATCAAATGGTTGAGAAAGTTTTTGTAGCATGACGCATAAAAACAGGATAGAGGATATAAATAACTTAATCATCAAAATTGCCAGTGGTGACTTTGATCACAAAATACAAATATCCGATTCTTTTGATGAAATTGATGCCATAGTATCCGGTATCAACATGTTAGGTGAGGAGTTGAAAGCCTCAGTGATTGCCAAAAATTACCTGAAAAGTATATTTGAAGGGATTGTAGACATGCTTATCATTTTTGATGAGCATTTTTTAGTTAAAGAGATTAATAAAAAAGTAACTGATTTACTGGGTATTGAGGAGTCTCAATTATTAGGTCAGCCATTAGAAAAACTGTTTCCAACTACTGAGAAATATTTAGCAGAAAAAATAAAGAAAAAAATTGAGCATAAAGGATTTCTGTATAATCAGGAAGCATCATTTTTACATCTGAATGGGGATAAAATACCTGTATCCATTTCACTTTCACTGCTCAAAGATAATAACGATATTGAACGTGGGTATATACTGATTGCCAAAGACTTAAAACAGGTCTTGTTAACTGCTAATGCGTTAAAACAGAGAAATGCTGAACTTCAAACCCTAGTTTATAAAGTTTCTCATGATTTAAAGGGTCCGGTAGCCTCCGTTATGGGTTTGCTTGATTTGGTAGATATGGCAGGGGATGATTTGCTAACCATCAGAAATTATCTTGAGCATATCAAGAAAAGTATGCACAAGCTGAACCATACTATTTTGAGTCTGTTGGAATACTCTCTATCCTACCAATCTACTTTTGAGGTCACTCCTGTTTCAATTAAATCTTTGCTGGATGAAGTCATTTGCAGTTATAAAGATTACCCTGGCCTGAGTTCTTTGCGAGTTATTTTAGAGATACCTGAGGACCTCACTTTGATAACGGGCAAAAAACTTCTAATTTCTGTATTTCAACATATCGTTGAAAATGCTATCATTTACAGAACAACTCACAGTCAAAATTCCTATTTGAAGATTAATGCTTCAAATCATGGCAAAAGCGTCTTTATTTCATTCAAAGACAATGGAATGGGCATGGAAGAGCAGGTACAAGCCCGTGCTTTTGATATGTTTTACCGCGGAAATGAGATATCTAAAGGAAGTGGCCTCGGCCTTTTTATTGCTAAATCAAATGTGGAGAAACTTGGCGGAGAAATAAAAATGAATAGTAAAGTGGATGTTGGTACAGAAATTACTATACTTTTGCCCTCTCTTACTGGAAGTAAGATTTCTATTTCTTAATTTTTCATTACACAATTTTTTTTGCTTTGAAGGTTAAATCAAATGCTATTCTGCTATTGACTAATACTCCTTTGAATGTCATAGCTACTCATGCTTTTGCCAAAGAAAATATTGACAAAGTTGTTCAAAATCTTAAAAATCATCATAATTCTCCTCTCCCCTATCATACTATTTTAATTAACCAAGAGGAAGACCTGCATCACTTTGTAAGTCATATTCCTGATCTGGCCTGGGAAATGCTAGAATACGCTGAGGAGCCACTTGAATTAGTTTACCCAAAGAAAAAATACCAAAGCCCTTTAGATGCTCAGGATAATTTTATCAGCATCAGAGTGGTCAAGAGTAGAAACCTGAGTCAGATAGTAAAAAAATACGGACCATTGATCACTTTTTTGGCAAACTTACTTAAAGAAGATAATTCACTTCCAATTGATGAGGAAATAAACTGTAGTGAAAAAAACAGTCCTTATCAAAAAGTTAAAACCATGAAGCTATTTGAGGATGGTAGTTTCACTTTTCTTAGGTGATCGTTCTTCTTACCTTTGCAAAGAATGACGCTGCAAAAAATGATGAATTTCAAATCTGAACTGACAAACAAGCCGATATTTAAAATTATTGCAGATGCTTCTGATGATCTGAATCTGGAGACATACGCAGTTGGAGGCTACGTAAGAGACTTGATTCTAAAAAGACCTTCTAAAGATATAGACGTAGTATGTGTAGGGGATGGAATCAAGCTAGCTAAGCAGGTAGCCAAATCAATTGAGAAGGACACCAAAAAACCTACTCCTGTGGCTGTTTTCAAAAATTTTGGAACTGCCATGTTACGTTATCAGGATCTTGAAGTTGAGTTTGTTGGAGCACGCAAAGAGTCTTATCGTTCAGATTCTCGCAAACCAAGTGTTAGTGAAGGCAGTCTGAAAGATGATCAGCTTCGTCGCGACTTTACGATTAATGCACTTGCTATCAGTTTGAACAAAAATGATTTTGGAGCGCTTATTGACCCTTTTGAGGGAGTAAAAGACCTCAAAAGAAAGCAGCTCAAAACACCATTAGATCCTGACATCACTTTTTCTGATGACCCACTCAGAATGATGCGGGCAGTTCGTTTTGCAGCACAACTTAAATTTGATATTACCCCCAATACCTTTGATGCCATCATCAAAAATGCTGAACGGATCAGGATTGTCTCTCAGGAAAGAATTTCAGATGAACTGAATAAAATTATTCTTGCCTCAACTCCTAGCTATGGTTTCAAGTTGCTTCTGCACGCTCAGTTATTACCTTTGATTTTTCCTGAGATGGTAGAGTTAAAAGGAGTAGACACCATTGATGGCAGGGGTCACAAAGATAATTTTTACCATACTCTTCAGGTGCTGGATAATATCTCGGAAGTAACCGATGACCTTTGGCTCCGCTGGGCAGCTATTCTGCATGATATCGCAAAACCTGCTACCAAAAGATTTGACAAGCAGGCAGGATGGACTTTTCACGGACATGAAGATAAGGGTGCTCGTATGGTTCCTAAAATATTCAGAAACCTTAAGCTTCCTCTGGACCAGAAAATGAAATATGTACAAAAATTGGTTAGGCTGCACCTTCGTCCTATTGCTTTGGTAAAAGAAGAAGTCTCTGACTCAGCCATTCGTCGCTTACTTTATGAAGCTGGTGATGATGTGGATGATCTGATGAAATTATGTCGGGCAGATATCACCTCAAAAAATCCAAATAAGGTTCAGAAATATCTTCACAACTTTGACAATGTGGTGGCCAAAATGGAAGCAGTGGAAGAAAAAGATCAGCTTAGAAACTTTCAGCCCCCAATTTCAGGAGAAGATATCATGCAGATCTTTAACTTAAAACCTTCCAAAATTGTAGGTGAAATCAAAAATGAGATACGGGAAGCTATTTTGGACGGAAAAATTAATAATTCTAGAGAAGAAGCTTATCAGTTTATGATGCAACTTGCTCAACAGAAGGGTTTGCATCCGGTGGATAAGCACTAGTCTTTCTCCAACTCAGCAAAATCTTTGGTTTTTTCCATATTTTTATCAATCCCGATACTTGATTTAATCCCGGAGAGTAAGCTTTTCCACCAGAAGTGAAACATTGCTCGGGACTTATCTCTATCGTTTTCAATATTGCCGATACGCAGAAATACTGCTTTGGGGTTATTGGCTTTCAGTACAAAAGCATTGGCAATGAAAGATCCTAACTTTTCGTCAAGGCCACTTTTTCCTTTTTCCCTGTCAATCATTTGTACACTGAGATTGTTGTATCTAAACTCCATTTTTCCCTCTGCTTTATCTTTATCCCCTTGAATGTTAAATTTCATCTCCTGGTTAATACCTTCTTTAATATGCACAAAAGCCACCGGTTCCAGTATCTGATTAAAAGCTGTCAGGTCCATTTTTCCTAATGAACCATTTACATAAAATTTCAGGTCTTTGCTGGCATTCAGAAACCTGAAAGAAGTCTGCAGTTCACCTTCACCCATCACTTTTGAACTGACGTTCACGGTTGTGACAATGCTATCCTCAATTGCTCCTGGATCATTGGTAATATGATTTGCAGTAAGATAAAAGTCATCAAAACTAATTTTACCTTCCTCCAAGCCTTCCTCTGCCCTCTCAGCGTATATAATCTCACCATCTATAACTTTCAACTGATCTATTTTAACAAAATGATCCAGCTGAAATAATAATTCCTGATGGAGGCCCGGCCTTTTGGCTTCATCTCTTGGCAACCGGTTATCTTTAAATACCTCCAGTTTGGGGTCATACAAATTTACTTCCCCTACAATTAGTTTTTCATGCTCCAGCAATGCTTCAAAATCCACCTCTTTCATCTCAAGCTGTTCAATCTGCACATGCGCCACGGATTTGCTGAATGCAAATTTATCAAGCATCTGATCTCTGCTAAGCTGAGGCTCCAGCTTTATTCCATTAACCTCTATTCTATTTTTTCCCGATTCAATATTGACTTGTTCCGCTGACATAAGGTATAACCCATCATCCAGACTCCTGCTATAATCCTGTATGCTAATATTGATATCTTTGGAGAAAAACATCTGTGCTGTAGCGGATTGATTAGCTCCAAAACTCAACGTGAATGAAGATTGATCTACATAAAAGTCTGAAATATCAGCCTTAAGTTTGTTGGAGGAAAACTTTAATTTTTCGTTTTTCTTATCATAAACTTGCAATGGACTTTGAGGATATTTGATCATGCCCACACTGATCTGATCCAGATAAGGAGAGATCACTTCATGTATAGAGCCTGATTTTTTTTTGTTCTTCTTTGAGGGACTGGAACCTAAAAAAACTTTAAGTGCAGATTGCTTAATATCCACATTTTGCACCTCAAAATCGCCATATAAGTATGCTTTTTTAAAATCCAATCCTCTTATGATAAGGTCGCGTGCGTCCAGATTGAAATGTGTTTTTTCTTTAAACTGATACACATTTTGTGGCGGTATAAACTGGAGCTTTGCTATTTTCAGATAAGAATCTCTGCTAGAAAAGTAGGCATCATCAATCTGCACTTTTTGATTTCCCTCAGCAGAATTGTCAGCATAAATCTGATCGGCAAAAAAGCTGAAATCAATTTCATCAGCATACAAAATATTATGAAGATGTCTGCTTTCCTGATTGTTGACTATAAGATCTCTGGCCTTAAACTCAATAGAATCAACTCTAACGAAGCTTAGGGTATCATTTGCAATTCTTTGAATGTAATCCAGTTCTCCTTTTTCTACACTTACGTAGCGAAGATGTATTTTTTGCAGGTTTTTATTCAGGAGCTTATTTAAATCAGGTTGCAACGATTTTCTGCTTAGTGCTTTCTTATCCTGACCATCCTCTTTACTATTTTTTTCATCTACTTTGTACGTGGGTTTCATGATCATCACTCTTCCCACCTGTAAAAATTTATCATGAATTAAAAGATATGGGCTGATATCATCTGCCATGATCTTATCACAATAGAGCTGTAAGTTTTGTAAGTCTGAACGGCCTGAGGTGTTGGTAAGCATTGTGATTTTACTGGCATCCAATTGGCCTTCATATGAATTGTAGTGGATACTACTTCCTTTTACCCCCAATAAAGGGTAAGTGTCGTCCTCTGGATAAAAATTCCACTGATAATTTTCTGCGCTTACATCTAATAAATCTGCATAAAAAGGCCTCAGCCGGTTCATACGCGTAAGCGAATCCAGAAAAAAACCTCTTAGCTTTACATTTAGCTTTTGGGTAGTAAATAGAGGTTCAACCCTATTACTGCTGATCTTTTGGAGTTTAAGCGTTGCATTGTAGACATTAATATCTGGTACTGATAATTGATTTAAGTAAGAAGATAACTGAGGATACAGATTCTTAAAGTCAAACTTAAGCTCTTTCTTAGGGAGGTCGTTCTTTTTATAGTTGAGTGTAATCTGTGGTGAATGTACTGATAGTTTTGCTATCTCGGCATTTTGATCAACATATATCTCTTCCAGATTTACTTCTTTGAACTCAACAAAAGGTATGTACATTCTATGGAGCCATACTTCGGTAGACGGGGGTCTTTGTGGATTCGTCCAGAAGTAGATATTTCTAAAATAAGCTTCTTTTGTTAGGGTTGAGATTCTCATATCTTCCACATCCAGCAAACCGCCTTCACCCTTCTCCCCCGGTAAAAGAAACTTACTCTTCTGAAGAAAAATATCTACTTCATTAGCTAATACAGCAACTTTTCCATCTGGAATCAAAAGCGAATCATTGTTTAATTGATCAATACTAATTTCGTTGAGATAAGCGTAAAAGGTATCAACTGCTGTAATTTGAGTAAAACCACTAAAATCTTGTTTTGCTTTTAGTACCTGAAACCTTCCTGAATCAATCTGCAATTTTCCGGCTTTCAACCATTGAAAAAGTGCTGTTGAATCGCCTGGTGAAATTATTGGAGAAAGATTTAATTTGGCATTACTCCAATCATAAAGGAGTGATTTTACATTTTCCTGATCCTCCTCTCCGGCTACTTTTATACCGGAAGCTAACTTTCCCAATGACTGTTGTGAGAAATTAGCGATGATTACCCCCGGTTTTTTGATATAAATACTATCCAGAATTGCTGCTCGTCTTTCCAGCAAACTGGCAAGTTGGATTCCATAAAAAGAAATTTTAGGTACCTCTACATCAAAAGCTACTGGTTTTTGAGGCGGATTGAGCAAGAGTTCTTGTAGGGAATCAACGCCGGCTTTAAACAATACAGAATCAAAATGCACATCACAGGCGAAATTTCTGAAGCGGTCGGTCCTGAGCGTTGCTTCTGATGAAGTAAAATAGTGCCGTTTGTCAGGTAAGTATAATTTCAGGTTTTGGATATTCAGGTCAACTGTATCAAGGGGTAAGACATGTGCTAATGTATCATCAGGTTCCTTAGCTTTGTCAAAACTGATTTGTGCCAACAATAAGCTTATCTTATCAGCATTTAATATTTGTAGCGTATCTTCACCAAATTTGCTCAACTTCACTTGACCGTCATTAAAAATAATATCCCCGATTTCTAATTTCCTTAGTTTACCGGCGAAGCGATGATACAAGCTATCCGTACTAAATGAGTTAAGACTTTTGATGGTATGATTACCAATGCTGTCGTCCTGAATTTCAAAATGGATAGAAGGTTTTTCAAAAATTAATTGATCAGCAATGAGTAAACTATCAAAATAAAAGTCACGCCAGTCAATCTTAGTAAGCCTCACTTCAGGTACAAGTAAACTTATGCCATTTTTTGCTTGTGGAGAAAGCGGTAGCACGGCCATATCTTTGAGGTAAATTTGCTGCCTGCTTGTGGAAAAACCTAAAGTATCAGCTTTTAACAGATAAAGACTGTCCGTAAGAAGTTGGTAATTGGCCAGTCCAATGTCAATATCTTTGGTAAAGAAAAAACGATCTTTTCTGCCAGAACTTAATGAGTCTAAAAGAAACTTATACAGACTTATATTTACCTGCTGTGCATGAAACTTATTACTGATTCCTGAGTCTGCTTGGTGCCTGGAAACTTGTGATTTTTCCTGAGTGATGAATAAATTTCCATCAATGACATTAAGAACATCAAACGACAGCTCATTAATATATTGGGTAAGGTGCTGTTCCAGATTTTGCGCTATTAACTCAATCTGATCTCGGGAACTTAGATGTGTAGTATCTTCTATTTTACTAATAACCCATTGAATATCAGGTTGAAAAAAATTGATCTCACTTAATTTTAAGTTTCTTTTCTTATATAACTCAATCAATTTGATACCCTTCACTTCAGCTTCATGAACCATCAATTTTATATGGTCTACATTTCCGCTCTGAGCACTGTCTTTAGTTAGATAGCCAGAATAGTAAAGTCCCGTTACCGTAAAATTACCAGTAAAAATATTGATACTAAGGTTATCAAAGTCCAGGGAAGGGCGCTTTTCAGGCTTAAAATTTTGCTCGCTGTATCTTTTAAAACCTAGTAATATGGACTCCTTTAGGATTTCATCTCCAAAAAAGTAAAGCGTAGCCTGTAGGATGAGCATGATAAAGAGTATCGTACCCAATATTCCCCAAACCCATTTACGTGCAGTACGCTTTTTCATCCTCTAAACAGTTGGACACCATTGCTAAAACACCATCAATATGATAAAATTTCATCACATTCGTGGTAAATAAGAAAATGCAAAATGGTAAAATATCTTACAAGCAGTTGGCTTAGTTATGAACGTGGAAGGAGAAGCGTTTAGTAATTGATTAACTCAAAACTTTCTCTTTGTGAATCCAGCAGGCTACTGTTTTCACACTTGAGCACCCGGGAAGGAAACTCTTTGATAAACTGATAGTTATGTGTGGCCATCATCACGGTTGTGCCACTTCTGTTAATCTCACGGAAGAGATCAAGAATACCAGAAGAAACCTCAGGATCTAGATTTCCGGTAGGCTCATCGGCTATGAGTAAGATAGGTTCATTAATCAGTGCACGAGCAATAACCACTCTCTGCTGCTCCCCTCCGGATAGCTGATGAGGCATTTTATTACCTGAAGAACCTAATCCTACTTTCATAAGCACTTCGCTCAGGCGTTGTTTCATCTTTGAGCGCTCTTTCCAGCCGGTAGCTTTCATGACAAAAAGCAGGTTTTCGTCAACCGTTCTATCGGCGAAGAGCTGAAAGTCCTGAAAAATGATACCAAGCCTTCTTCTCAAATATGGGACTTCACTGGATTTAATTTTTTTGATGGAATAACCGGCAATCTCAATTTCGCCGAGTTGAAGGGGAAGGTCTGCGTAGAGCGTTCTTAATAATGAACTTTTACCGCTTCCGGTTCTTCCCACAAGGTACACAAATTCACCTTTGTCCACTTTAAAATGCACATCTTCCAGAACCACTTTGTGTTCCTGGAAGATACATGCATTGCTAACATTTACTACCGGTGTATTATCAAAGAATTGAGAAGCTTCTGTCATTTTTAGAGACTAAATTTCCAGTTTTTGTAGCTTTCCATAAGGTAAACGTTCAATAATCTCTTTAAGTGCTTCATCCTTGCCTTCCAACCCATACTTCTCAAGTTTTTTCAACTCGCGGTCAGCTCTGAAGTAAGCAACCAGCACAAAATTATCGTCACGCAACTGAATATAATCAGGGATCTTAGCTTTACCCTTTACCTTAATGATGTACATTGAATTCACCAGTCAGCGATTTTTTGATTAAGCGTTACCTTTACGATAATCACTCAAAAATTTCTCTAGGCCGCTGTCGGTAAGTGGATGCTTAAGAAGCCCTGTAATTACGCTTAACGGACAGGTTGCAACATCAGCACCTACTTCAGCACATTGAATAAGGTGCATAGTATGTCTGATGGATGCCGCCAGCACATTGGTTTCGTAACCATAGTTTTGATAAATATTCACAATCTGCTCTATCAAAGCTACACCATCAGTAGCAATATCATCCAGACGGCCAATGAAAGGAGACACGTAAGAAGCACCAGCTTTAGCTGCCAGAATAGCCTGACCTGGTGAAAATACTAATGTACAGTTGGTACGAATTCCTTCTGAAGTTAGCTTCTTGATAGCTTTAACTCCATCTTTAATCATAGGGACTTTGACCACAATTTTGTCATCAATTTTTGCCAAATTCATGCCTTCGCTCACAATCTCATCAAAAGTAGTGGCTACAACTTCAGCACTCACATTGTCATCTACGATGTTGCAGATATCTTTATAGCGTTGAATGATATTATCATGTCCGGTCACCCCTTCCTTAGCCATTAAAGAAGGGTTAGTGGTAACTCCATCCAATACACCCAGATCATAGGCTTCACGGATTTCGTCAAGATTAGCTGTGTCAATAAAAAATTCCATAGTTATTTTGTTTAGCGCTTAATTGGCCTAAAGATACAGGAGTTTATAAAACGAAAAAAATTCCAAAAGAATTTAGAGAAAGGGAAATAAAAAAAACGGGTATCACACCGCTACGACCGCCTACCCTTGCTACATTCCTGTCCTGGGGGAGTTCAGCAGGAGCTGGTTGTACCCGTCTTGTGCAAATGTATAATGAATAGATTTCAATCCCAAATGCTTGCCGGATAAACGTTTATTTTCTTTTTAATAGTTTGACAGTGATATAAAAAAAAGAGGCGTGAATACGCCTCTCTTTTCCATGCAAACAACCTATTACTTACAAAAATCAATCAAAGTCTGTTTTGAATATTCTGAAAGCTACACCATCATACATTCCGGCAAACTCATTAGGTAGAGCTCCAGAAAAAGGAATTACAATGGTGCCATCACTACCAGTGGTAAAAGTACCCAGCACTGAGCCTGCCTGAATGACTTCTACTTCCAAATTTGAGACAGGATTATAAATGATACCTACGTTCTGATCCAGAATGCCACTTTTGTCAAGTTCAAAGAAAGTGGCCTGGGCCTGGTTAGGAGCAATACTATCATACTGCAAAGTAACTGGGGCAGCAACCCTGTCAAAAGCCATATCGGATTCTTCTTCACAAGCTGACAGTAATAGTATTGTCAGACTTAATGCGATGCATATATGGAATATTTTTTTCATCTTTTATTTTTTTGAAATTTTTAACATCAAACGATAGTGTAATCCAATCATTCTACCCACCAAAGTTCGGTTTTCATATCGTCAGGACCTCCATTTAAAGCAACACCCGCTGCCAGGTTTGCTTCATTGAGTGAAGATTCTGTAGATGGATAGACAAGGCGGGTTGGCAAAACTCCATCATTCTGAAACTGGGCATTAGGATCTGCTTGAGGCATTACCGGAAAGCCGGTTCTTCTGTATTCTGTCCAGGCCTCTATTCCCTGTCCAAATAATGCAATCCATTTTTGTGTCATGATATTTTCTTTGGTAGCAGGTCCGGCTGCATCAACATAACCCTCAGGTACTGATAAACCATATTGATCAAATGCCGCTTCAATACCTGCCTCGTACAAAGCCTGAGCATCACCGCTGATATCTCCATCCACTACAGCTTCAGCTTGAGTAAATAGCAACTCAGCATAACTCATTAACACTGCTGGTGAAGTAGTTTGCGCAAAAATATCAGGGTTGATGGTTGCACTGTAACCAAGATAAGTAGTAGCTATCTCAGTAGGTAAGCCGCTGGGGTGCCCGGAAATCTCATCTACTAATGAACCAGGTATAGCGTATACCTCCAGACGAGGATCTTCCAAAGTATTAAGTTGATCAACCAACACACTGTTGATATTCCAGTCTGTACGTCCCTGCTGAATGAGGATATCATTCCAGGGATTGACAGTAGGTAGCGCACCATATACCAACTGTGCAATCTCATCATTGCTCTCCATCATAGGATAAGTGGCCGGGTCAGCCAGCATAGCCTGCATTTCACTTGCTGATGAAGCTACCTTGTGGGCCTGACGATTTAACAGCTTGAAACGGGTGGAATTGAAAAACTTTTTCCACATCATGATATCACCCCCGAATAGAATATCACCATTGATTGTAGGGCCATCAGGATTTAACTTTTCATTGGCTAATGCAAGATCTGCGATTATTGCTGCATACACTGCTTCCTGAGAATCATAGGCAGGAGAGTAAACTGCCTCATCGGCAGTACCAGAAACAGCTTCACTATAAGGGACAGCACCCCAAACATCGGTAAGCAAAGATCCTATCCAGGCTTTCATTCCTATTCCTATACCCTCATAATTGGCATTCGGATTATCTGATTCCGGGCCGGCTAAGACCGCAATCTTCTGAAAATTAATCATGCCATCAGTATAGAATACTTCCCAGTTGGTGATATTTACTGAAGGTTGTACATTGTAATTGTCTCCTTCGTTTTCGTAAATATTACGTGTCAGATAACCTATCCATGACATCGCATGGTCAAAATTAAGGCGTTGGTTCCTGGTTTTATTTCCCCAATAGTTATCTACACTCACTTGGAGAGCATGGGGTAATAGATACTGGGGATCTACTGAGGTTGGATAGTTAGGATTAGTATTGATCTCCTCAAAATCATCTGTACAGGCAGCAGCCATCACCATCAACGATAAGGCCATTGCTACTATTTTGAAAGGATTATATATATATTTCATCAGAGATTTCTTATTTAAAATTTCACATTCAGATTGAACCCTATAGAGCGGGTGCTAGGCAACTGTCCATAATTATATCCCAGATCTGCTGCGCTGATTTCAGGATCAATGTGCCTAATGTTCCTGTGAAAGATAGCCAGGTTACGGCCTACTATTGAGAAGCGAGCTGATTGTAAAAAGAAATTATCAAACCAACTAGAAGGGAACTGATACCCAATGGATGCCTCTCTTAACTTCACATAGCTTCCATCCATAACCGCAGCTTCATGAAACTGGCGACCACTGTAGAAGCTATAGAAACCACGGGCCGAAGCCACCACATCATTAGGAACATATTGAGGGGCTTCTTCAGTACCTATGTTTTTCACACCCTGTCCAATCACCCCTTCTTCTCTACCTATTACGCTTTCCTCCAATACACCTGTAACGCGAGCAATACTGCTACCCATATCATAAATATCTCCGCCCTGCTTGATATCAATTAAGGCACTTACTGATACTCCTTTGAAACTGATGGTATTTGAAATTCCTCCAATCCAATCGGGAGTGATGTTACCTATGACATGCTGGCCAGGAATATTGTAAGGAAGCCCATTACGGAAAATTACCTCACCATCTTCTGTTCTGGCAAGTTTGTTTCCATAAAGGTTACCATATGCCTGTCCTACTCGTGCTTCTAATGAAGCTCCTCTGATGCTCCACAGCGTGAGAGAAGTGAGACCATCTGCTAGCTCTTTAACCTCATTACGATTACGGGCAAAGTTAAAGCTTGCATCCCAGGTAAAGCCACTAGGGAGTTGCAGAATAGTACCACTCAGCATAACCTCTATACCAGTGTTGGTAATTTCTCCGGCATTAAGTACACGACTCTCATAGCCAGAGGCACGGGAAATATCTACTGCCAGAATCTGATCTTCAGTGGATTGATCGTAGTAGGTTACATCCAGGCCAAGTCTACCGTTCAGGAAGCGAAGGTCTGCTCCTATTTCTATTCCAGTAGTGGTTTCAGGCTTCAGCTCAGTATTGGCGATCTCTTTACTTTCGGCAAACTTAGGTATACTGCCATCCCACAAGCCTTCTGGCTGGTAGACCTGCTGCAGCATATAAGGGTCGGCATCATTACCTACCTGTGCCCAGCTAGCTCTGATTTTTGCAAAAGATAAGATATCGCTTTGTACATCCAACATATCTGTTACTACAGCACTGAGTGATACTGAAGGATAGAAGAATGAATTGCTACCGGTGGGGAGCGTACTTGACCAGTCATTTCTTCCGGTGATATCCAAAAACAGATAGTTGTTGAATCCAAACTGTGCAGAAGCAAACAAACTATTGATGGTTGATTCCTGGATTAAGCTTTCATTTACGTTAGGACTGGCATTGTTACCCAGATTATAAATTCCATCTATGGAAAGCTGCTCTACCGAAGCGTAGTTACGCTTGTAATAATTTACTCGATTAACTCCTCCCAGTTGTGTTACCAAAGAGAAAGAAGTACCAAAATCTTTATCAATTGTGAATATGAAATCTGAATTGGTTTCCTGTCTTCTCAACACTTCCTCACTGTAGGTTCCTGCTCTGAATGAGCCTCTTGTTCTGGCGTAGCCATTTACCGATATACGTGTATCTGTCCAAATATCCGTACCAGTACGCGCCATCAGGCTTAGCCAATCATTGAATTGGTAGTTAAGAGCGATATTACCCAAAAAGCGGTCTTTTTCATTAGGTTTCACCATCACTTCTTCCCAGAAGAAAGGATTGGTAAAGTAGGTATGCTGCCAGTTAGGTGGCTCATCATTACCTACCGGCTGAATATGTACATCTTCGTAATCCCGGTAATTTCTAAGTTGATCAAAATTGGAGTGACGATGGTGCCAGATAAATTCCTGCCCGCTTTGATAACCACGGTTATCAGAACCTGACTTAATATATTCACCCATCGCAGTGACAGACAACTTATCGGTAAAATTATAATTAGAATTTAGACGGAAGTTATTTCTCCAATAGTTGTTGTTGTAAGCGATACCTTCCTGCTCAGTGCGGCCCAGGGATAAACGGAATGAACCATTATCGTTGCCTGCACTAAGCGCTACATTACCATTTTTGGTTACACCGGTTTCCCAAAACTGTTCCCAGTTATCGGGTTCAGGTACCAGCGGCGCTGTTTCAGTACCTGACCACCAATGACGTACCAGTCTTCCATCCATAGGTGCACCCCAGCTTTCGTCAGTACCTGCGGAACCCTGGATACCATCTACTGTACCACTCCAACCATCAGCGTACCAGGTTCTTCCTCCTGAACCTCCACCGTAAATGTTCTGAAATTTTGGCTTTACAAGCGGATCATCAAAGGTGGTACTTAAGTTAACATCAACCCCGATTCCTTTTCTTCCTTTTCCTGACTTGGTAGTAATCAGGATTACACCATTTGCCGCACGCGAACCATAGAGAGCAGCAGCATTAGGCCCTTTCAACACACTCATCTCAGCGATGTTATTAGGATCAATTTCTGATATTCCTCCTCCGTAACGCTGATTATCTCCGCGTTCGTCGTTGGTTGCATTACTTGATTGCTGCATAGGAACACCATCAATTACAATCAGGGGCTGATTATTACCAGCTACAGAAGAAAAACCACGGATAACAAATTCTGGTGATCCTCCCGGTGTACTGTTTGTAGCTACCTGTAAGCCAGCCACTTTACCTGAAAGGTTGTTGACCACGCTTTGGGTAGGTACCTGAGCTACTTCTTCTCCACTGATACCTTGTACTGAATATCCAAGAGCTTTTTTCTCTCTTTCAAGACCGAAAGCAGTAACCACTACTTCGGAAAGAGATTGTATATCCTGAGCCATTGACACGTTTATTTGTGACTGGTTGCCAATGGCAACTTCTTCTTTAGCTAATCCTATAAAGGAGAAAACTAAAGTTTCAGCATCAGGAGATACATTTAAAGTAAACTTTCCATCAATGTCAGTAATTGTACCAACACTGGTTCCTTTTACAACGACGTTTACTCCAGGTAAAGGCGTTTCATCCTCAACAGAAGTAACAGTACCGGTAATATTCCGATCCTGTGCAAAGAGTAAATTCGTCATGAGAAGAGTGACTAATAACAGCCCGTAACATTTTAGCTGGTAAATGCCACCCCGACTGTGAGTGGTAGAGTTGTTCCTCATACGTTTAGCAGTTTTAGTTAAATCAATTGAACAGCTTCCAATAAGTCTAAATCATCTTCGCGGCTTGTGATGAATGAGAGGTAATTGAGAGAAAGACCGCAAACATAATTTTGTACTGACTTTTCAGAATTAATTGATCAAATCTAAAACAAACTAAACTAATTTTCAAAACATAATTTTGTAAAAGTTAGTTATTTCGCAATTTATTAAATTGCAGTTATGCAGTTTGAAAAATAAATAGCGGTATTTATCTAGTTATTTTTGAATACTTATAAATGAAATGTATTTTTATTGAAATATTATTAAATAAATAACCCATTTAGTAAATATTTAATTCTGCTAAAAATATTTTATACAGAATAAAAAATAAGTAAATATTTAATATGCCATATATTGATATTAGGAGATTTTATCTTCTTTCAGGAGTGTAATAGTAGCTCTGTGATAGTGATAACTACCGATAATCTTGCATTTCTACTTTAGGAAAGACGTTAAGCTTCAGAATAAAAAATACGCTTTACACGGGCGCTTATATTGGTTAGCACTTCGTAAGGAATTGTCTGCATAGCCTGGGCCAGCACCATTACGGACTGTTCTTGTCCAAATATAACTACTACATCTCCTTCTTCAGCTTCTATCCCTGTAATGTCTATCATCGTCATATCCATACAAATATTACCAATTGTAGGCGCAGGAAAACCATTTACAAATACTTTTAGGTTTCCGTTACCTAACCTCCTATCTAATCCATCTGCATAGCCAATGGCAATAGTTGCTATTTTCTTAGGGTCCTCAACCTTACCTTTACGATTGTAGCCTACCGTTTCCCCAACATTAAGATGCTTAATCTGGGAAATAACTGTTTTGAGTGTGCTAATAGGCCTAAGCTTGTGGTATGCATTCCCACTCATATCCACACCATACAACCCTATACCCAGACGAACCATGTCAAACTGATACTCAGGAAAACGCTGTATACCGCTGCTGTTTAATATATGTTTGATAGGTGTATAGCCTAAAACCTGGCTTAACCGTTTATATATCTGCTCAAACTGCCCGATCTGATGGTGTGTGTAAGCATCTTCCTGCTTATCTTCAGAAGATACCAAATGACTAAAAATACTGCCCACCTTTATTCCAGGTTTTTTACTTATATACGAGATTAATTCATCCACTTCCTGCTGGACAAAACCCAAACGATGCATTCCAGTATCTATTTTAAGATGGATTGGATGTACTGATGGCTTGTGTTTTGAGGTTTCTATCCAGAGCTTAAGTAGTTTGATACTGTATATTTCAGGCTCTAATTGATAATCCTGCATTATTGAAAATGCATCTATGGAAGGATTAAGTACCATTATAGGTGTTCGGATGCCATGTTCTCTCAACATAATACCCTCATCCACATAGGCTACCGCCAAATAGTCTACCCGGTGGTACTGGAGCAGATTTGCAATTTCAAACGAGGCGCCTCCGTATGAGAATGCTTTTACCATCACCATCATCCTGGTTTCGGGTCTTAAGAGAGATCTCGCATAATTCAGATTATGAATGATAGCATCTAGATTAATTTCCAGCGTAGTGCCGGTAATTTTCTTCTGAAGTTTTTTTACGATTCGCTCAAAACCAAAAGTTCTGGCTCCTTTGACCAGTATATTTTCACTTTGGTAAGATTCAGGTTGAAAACTATATAAGTATTCTTCGGTACTCAGAAAATGATCTATTTTCCAGCCTCTGTCTTCAAACAAATGGATGAAAGGCCTTGACCGAGGCCCAATCAGCTTTACTTTTTGTATGGAGTGGTTTGCCAGTAATTTTACTACTTCAGGATAAAGTGCGTCATCTTCGTAGCCGCTATGTAGCAGGTCAGAGATAATGACTGTATTTTTTTGGTTTTGCTTCTGGCGCTGAAGAAAGTCTAATGCGATTTTGAGCCCTGCGAGATCATTACTATAGCTATCATCCAGGATATAACATTGATTAATCCCTTCTTTTAGCTCCATCCGCATATTTACCTGTCGCAACTGCTCTATTCCAGCTTGTATTTCGTTTTCTGACCAACCATCTTTGATCAGAAAGGCGATACAATGCATTACATTTTCTAGTGAAGCGGCATCTTTATAAGCAAATCTGAATTCATAATCTATTTGTTTAGCACTTTGCCTCACCTTAATTAAGGTCAGACCATTTTTTTTAGTAGAAAATGTAGCCTGCAAATCAGCAGCGGTATTTTCAGTAGACCAGCTGAATAATTGTTCAGGACTGTAATGAGCCTGTAGTACCTGAGTGATCTCCGGGTATTCTTTACGATAAATAATGCATGGACAACTTTTAAAAAGTACAGCTTTCTCTTCAGCTTTTTGCAGCCTGTTTTCAAATCCAATATCATGAGCTGGTCCAAGATTAGTAAAAATACCCAGTGTGGGAGAAATTACTTTTTGCAGATTATTCATCTCTCCGGGTCGTGAGATTCCTGCTTCAAAGACCCCAATGTCATACACCTGATTAAGTTGCCAAACTGAAAGAGGAACACCGATCTGAGAATTATAGCTCTTAGGACTCTTCACCACCTTATATTTGTTAGTCGAAATCTGACTCAACCACTCTTTGACAATTGTTTTTCCATTACTACCTGTAATACCTACAATCGGCTGAGAAAAGTTGCTTCTATGAGATGCTGCCACCAATTGCAGTGCGGTGATACAATTATTGACTAAACAAATATTGGCTCCTGGTAACTCATAATCTGGATTTTTTTCAACCACAAATTGACGACATCCCTTATCGTAGAGTTCCTTGATGTAATGATGCCCATCATGCCGCTCTCCTTTAATTGCAAAAAAAACAGATTCTGTCTGGATGATAGCTTGTCTACTGTCTGTGAGCAGGTAGTAGATATTATCATCAAGGTTGCAAGCCTGTAAAACTTTACCTCTCGCATACTTACGTAATGCCTTGAAATTCATGGATCAATGCAGCTTATTTCCATTAGGAATTTTTTCAACCGTTGTGGCCAGTACAATTTCACCTTTTTCATTGGTAAAACCGGTAACCAGTACTTCTGACATAAATGGACCAATTTGCTTGGGAGGAAAATTACAGATGCAGATCACCTGTTTCCCGGGAAGAGTATCTAATGCATAATGCTCCGTGATTTGTGCACTTGATTTTTTGATTCCCAACTCACCCAAATCAATCCAAAGCTGATAAGCCGGTTTTCTGGCTTCAGGAAATTTTTTTGCCTCAACAATAGTCCCGATTCGGATATCAACATTGCTGAAATCCTCCCAGCTAATTTCTTTCATATTTATTATTTATATCTGTATTGAATTCTCGTCTCTGCTTTTTGCAATTCTCTGGTGATAATTAAGTCTGTTAGTTTTTCAGCAGGATTTTCTTCTAGCATGGCTTGTTTCACATCTTTTTCAGTTACATCTATTCTGTATAATAGATTGAGTAAAGTCTCAATATCATGGGCTAAATAATGCTCAATGGTTAACGTTAGTTTTTGCCTAACCTTTTCAAGGAGTATGTCCGCTCCATTCTCCCTTATTTTTAGGTCAAAGTAGTTTTCCAGCCGGTCTGATGCAGCTTTTACTATTTCTTCTTTATTCGTCATACAAACTCAACAATATCAATTATTCGGTTTACATCAAATATTATTAAAAAATCGCTTGGCCTTTTTGCTGCAAAGCTTGAATGAATTCAGCAAATCAAAAATTGAAAAATACAGCCTAAAATAAAACCCATATATTAATTGCTCGTTTTATTTTATATAGTACCTTGCAAAACATAGTACTTTAGCGTTTATTTATCAAAAGTATTTGTTATGGAATACCAGAAAAAGATATTAGGCATCATCTTTATTATAGCCGGAGCTTTACTTATTGTATTTCTCTCGTTGATCACTTCAATTCTTTTTGCTATACCGTTAGTGCCTTTTTCACCACCTATCACTGATATGCCTGGTTTGTTCAAAATTGTTTCTTTGGCAGGTAGTATCATGATGGTTTTGATGCTGGCATTACCTTCCATTATTGTCGGAATTGGACTAATAAGAAAAAGGCATTGGGCGAATGGCTTGATACTACCTTTGGGATGTTTCTATCTGCTATTCTTTCCTTTGGGAACGGCCATAGGAATTTATGGACTAGTAGTTTTCTTCTCCAACCGCCAAAATCAAACATCTTCCCATAACGAATTACACACGTCCTCAACTGTCCATTAATGAACAGCGATGTTCAGATGTGGACATAATGAGAAATAACTATTTTTATTAAAATTCTGATTATCAGCAATTTAAATGCGTGGCATGTATTGTGAAAACACTAAATAAAACCTAACCATAATAACCAATGAGAACTTACCGAATTTTTGCATTAACCTTTCTTTTCTTATGCTGCATGACAGTTTCAATGCAGGCTAAAGAAGTTTATGAAGATCCTTATGTAGTTAAAACTTTTTCAATCAATACCCCTGGAAAACTTATGGTGCGTACCTCGGGAGGTAGCATTTCTGTCTCCGGACACAGTAGCAACAATGTGGAAGTAAGAATGTATGTGAAGAAAAATGGTGCCAGCAGCTGGTTTGGTAGTGATGATAATATTGAAGAGGCTTTGGAAGATTATGACATTTCTATCCGACAGGAAGGGAATACCATATATGCTGAGGCGGAAAGAAGGGGCAGCGGATGGGGAAACAACAATCTCAGCATTTCTTTTGAGCTGGATGTTCCGCATGAAGTTTCTGCCAACCTGAATACCAGCGGCGGGTCAATAAGTATGGCAAGATTAGAGGGAGAGCATGAAGTAAGAACCAGTGGAGGAAGCCTTAATTTTGATGAAATAAAAGGATATACAGACGCACATACATCTGGTGGAAGCATTAATATTGACCAGTATGACGGAGTGATGGACGGAAAAACAAGTGGTGGTTCCATCCGTGCTAATAACTCTAAAGGTGAACTAAAATTGAATACTTCAGGAGGAAGCATAGTATTAGAAGATGTGCGCGGAAGTATTGATGCCCGAACCAGTGGTGGTAGCATTAAAGCTTATGTAAATGACCTGAATGACTACCTGACACTGAAAACAAGTGGTGGAAGCATTAATGCAGTAATACCTGAAGGATTAGGTGTTGATCTGGACCTGAGCGGAAACCGGGTAAATACAAAACTTAGCAACTTCACTGGAGAAGCAGAAAAAAATAATATTGAAGGAAGTATGAACGGTGGGGGAATACCAGTAACCATGAAGACTTCTGGCGGGTCAGTTAACCTTGACTATCACCGTACTTCAGCTTTTAATTAAGAATATGTAGTAATCTGTTGTGTAGTAGTAATAATTCAAGTGCAAAAAATCCTACCAGCTTTGTGTGGGATTTTTTTATAGGAGTTACGCAGACTTCAATCTAAATGGCTGTTTTGACGTAGAACTAACCCTTTTGCTCCGTTACTTTCTTGCTTGATCAAGAAAGTAACTGCGCGGCAGCCGCCAAAGAAATCAAGGAAAAATAATAGCCATACACACAAAACCCACGCAGCAAGCGCAATTTTTCCACCCCTATGCCCATCTTTTTGTCCATAAACTGTTCATGCGTAACTCCAATTTTATACTAAATTTATTTCAACAAGGCTTTTGTAAATCGCTGTTTATTTTTTTCGCAGATAAATGTTTCCGCTAATGGTACTTATGTGAATGGGTGTACCACCTCCGTTTATAGAACCTTGAATCGGTTTTCTCACGCCATAAGTTTCTTCCCTCTTACTATCGTTTGTACTCATATTTAGGTTAAAGTCCGTATAAACTTCCCCACTGATGGAACTAAGCTTAAAGTCAACTTTGGATTCAGAGGGTAAATACATGTCTACGTCTCCGCTCACCACACTGATGGCAATGGGTTTATTGGTATTAATTTGTGCAAAATCAAGTTTAATGTCTCCACTAATGCTGTTTGCCACTACCGGACCGCTGATTCCAAGCAACTCAACATCTTCAGAATGCGCTTTAATTTCAATCTCCCCTTTGATATTATGAATGTAGATATCATCATTTCGGGGGCCAGCCTGTAAACGAATTGTAGTTTGATCAGGAACCTTAAGAATATAGTCAATTTCCTGATGACCAACGCTGATCAGTTGTACCTTGCTTCCTTCTTGGGTAACACTCAAACCAATTCCTGAATTATCCTGTCTGCCATTCGCATAGAGAGCGGTCAGGCCCTTGGCTTTTTCCGGAGGTGCTTCGTAACCATCAGCAGCAATAATAACCTCATCTCCATTATAACCTTCAACTTTAATCTCCCCTCCTTCTATCATTATGGTGAGGAAATTTTCAGAGGAGTTACGCCCAAACGATGTTTTATATTCCTGTGCAACAGATGTTTCTAAAATCAATAAGGATATTAAAAATAATTGTATGGTTTTCATAATGTATAACGAGTAAACTTGGGTCACATTTATAAAAGTTGGCTTAACCCATATTCAGCCTGTTCTCTTACTATCTGATTGAGATCATTTTGTTGTAACAACTGCTGAATTTCGGGTACAGCATCTCTTTCCTTTCTTTCTACCAGAACATCTATTATGGCAATTTGTACATTTGGGTCAGACTGAGAATTCAAAGATTTTTTGAGTGCATTACTGGCTGTGGAGTCAGTAGCAAAGTGTGCCAGAGCTTCCACTGCAGCTAGCCGTACATTGGCATTGGGATCAGCATTTACCGTATATATAAGTGCTTCAAGAATCTGTGTATCAACCTCATCCATAGATTTTGCAGCATTTACAGCCATAATCCTGTCGCTAGCAGAAACCTGGTTCAGTTGGTTAAACATCAGCATACGTTTCATTTCACCCACTTCCTCTTTCAGGGAACTAACTTCCAGGGATGGTGTAGTCTCCTTTTCGTACAAAATACCTCCTCCAAAACCTACAAGCAGAAGTGCAATACTGGCTGCGATCCCAATCAGTCTTTGCAGAGGCAGGCTTTTTTGCCTGATTACTTTTTCTTCTTCCTGATTGATTTTCTGTAAAAAACGGTCTGGCATAAAGAAGTCTTCTTCCTTCTCTTCTCTCAATTCGCTCAGACCTGAGAAAAAGGGCATTTCCCTCTTAAGTTCTTCAGGTATTTCAGCTGATTCAAATACACTTCTCAACTGTGATTCTTCACTCAGGCTAGTTTCTCCTTCATAAAATTTTTCCAGTAACAATTTAATTTCCTGAGCTTCCATAGGCATTAACTTTAGTAAACTGTTCACGAATACTTTTTCTGGCTCTGGATAAACTTACCCTGATATTATTAATACAGAGACCAGTGATTTTTTCAATCTCTTCGTATGAATATTCTTCAATGTCGCGAAGATGAATGATGAGTTTTTGTTGTTCAGGAAGTGCCTGCATAAGTTTAATTAAGACTTCTTTGCTATTATTCTGCTCTGTAATTTTATAGGGGGTGTCATAAGTATGCTCAAATTCGGAGGTATCTCCCACTTCCGTTTTTTTCCAGTGGGCAGATTTGAGTTTATCCAGACACTGATTTTTAGTAATGATCATGGCTAGAGCCTCAATACTCCTGTAATTCTTCAGGTTCTGCCGATTGAGCCATAGTTTCAGTAATACCTCCTGAACGGCATCTTCAGCTTCTTCAGCATTGCCCAGCATTACCTTTGCAAACCGATACAATTTGCCTTGTATCGGAAAGACAGCACTTTTAAAACTTTGAATATTCATTTCAATCAGATAGACGAAGCATAGCAGATAACATTACAGAGATTAACAGATTTTTTTAGAAATATTAAAAATCACTATTTTTTTAATAATCTATGCATGTAATAATATGAGTAATTCACAAAAAGTAAGTAAACGAATGCCCATATATTTAGATAATTAAGTGTTAAATCTAAATATGTCAAAATGAGTAATAATAACTTTGCTTCAAAGGCTTTCCATCTCTTTAAAAATAAGTCTAAAATACTCATTGTAATGCTGCTAGCCACTGTATGGCTAAGTTCATGCCGTAGCCATGTAATGCCTTGTCCTTCTTTTTCACATTTAAACAAAAATGAATCGGGGCAACTGGGAAGCGGTGAGAAATTGAAACTTGATAAACACGGAAGGGTAAAAAATTGAGTTTTTCAGCTATAACTCTGGGTACCACTGGTGAAAAATAGAACTATTACGTCTTTATTACATGCTTTTTGCTATTTACCTGTAATGATCAGCTTAGTGTTGATCTTATTACAGTCAGGAGATGTGCTGGCTCAATCCAAAAAGGACCAACTTCCCACGGTTAAGATTTCAAAGAAAAAGAAAGAGCCCATAAAGATTAAGCCTGGCAAAAAACCACAAAAAACAAAAGATACTTATTCCGGCTCTAAAACCTCTGATAATAATTCTAAGGTCAGAGACGATTATAAGCGCCCTGCTTCTCTGCGAAAACCTGAAAAGAGTAAAGATAAATACCAACGTCCTGCCAGCAAAACGGTAAACTTTGACAACTCTGGAAAAACTGCCAATCAATACCCAAGTCCTCCGGTTGAAGAGGGTCAGGAAAACCAGAATCGCTCTTTTTTCCAACGTATTTTCCATCGTAAATCAGCTTTGGAATTTGAAGGGAATATGAAAAGAAAGAAAAAGGAGGAAGGGACCGAAGGCACTGACTATCAGGTAAAAGTCAAAAAAAGCAAAATTGACTTTGAACAACTTGCTAAAGATCAGCATCTCTATCAGGGTAATATCAGAAAAGCTCCTCCAAAAAGATTAGACAAGCAATTTCAATATAAAGCTGAGTATATGTTCTTTTATGCAGGTGGCAAAAGGGTCCCAAAGCCTGAAAAGCAAGAGAAGATTTCTAAGCAGCAGTCAGCAGACCTTCAAACTGCAGGTTTGTATAAAGTAAAAAAAGAAAAAGACAAAGCAGCCAGTTATACTTCATACCACGGACAAATCAAACTCCCTACGCTTAAGGCCAGAACCAGCCATTACAAAAAGCTTTCCAAAAAGGTGCATCAATATGATGGTGATATCCGTTATCGTAAGCCCGGAAAAGACATGCACCCCAGTGTGTTTCACCTAAAAGCGAAAACGAAAAATTCTTACGAACAAAAAGAGAAATATAGACGTTGGAGATTAATAATTTCGCATATCTTTAAGCAAAGCGATCTTCCTAAAAATGTGAAAGAAAAAGATCGCAAACCAAGATATGATAAAAATGAGAGTGAAATCTGGTATTATTAAAAATCTATGAACTGGAAAAATTTAGACCGTCTAGAGACAATAGAAGAAATTAAAATTAAATCTGAGAATCAACCAATCTTAATATTTAAACATAGCACACGTTGCAGCATCAGCAGCATGGCGCTCAACAGATTGGAAAGAGATTGGAAAAGTGAACTTTCGGAGAGTTCTGATGCATACTTTTTAGATCTGATTAAAAACAGAGATATCTCAAATGCTGTAGCAACTACCTTTAATATTGATCATCAATCACCTCAAGTTTTGATTATCAAATATGGTAAATGTGTATACCACAATTCTCACATGGGAATTTCTTACCGAGAAATAAGTCAGCATTTAGCCAGTGTTGCCTGATCAGAAGGCAAAAGAAACATCTTGATCTATTTCAGGGTTAAGACTTAAAGCCACGGGGCAGCTCAGCGCAGCTTCTTTGAGCATTTTGATTTGTTCATCAGATGCATTGGTTTTCTTTAAACGAAAATCAATCTTGATCTTTGATATTTTACGTGGGCTGGAAGCCATCACTTTTGTAATTTCAGCTTCCAAACCTTCAAGATAAATATCATGCTTCTGAGCTCTGATACCCATGATGGTCATCATGCAACTACAAAGCGACGCACATACTAAATCTGTAGGAGAGAAAGCCTCTCCTTTACCGTTATTATCAGTAGGTGCATCTGTCAGGATTTTGTTCTGAGATTTGATATGAATATTCTCGCAACGTAATTCTCCTAAGTATGTAGACTTTATGGTGATCATCTTCGTTAGTATATTTGTGGTTTAATTGAATTTGATTACATTTAATCATATGGCTGCGGAAAATTACAAAAAAAATAAACTGTTCATACTCTCTTTACTGTGTTTCTTTACGATGTGCAATACCCTTATGGCTCAACAGCAAAGCGACACCTATTCTTACAGCAGAGAGTTTACCTGGGGCATTAGCAAGAATACTAATTCGGGCTTAATAGCTGGTGGAGCTATTAAGTTTAGTAGATTAATAGAAGATAATCGCTTTCAAACTTTCGGATTAGAATTAGTAAATGTCAAGCATCCCAAAGAACTCAGACGGGTTTCACGTACAAGTGGAAACACTTTCATTTTAGGAAAAACGAATCATCTTTTCTCTATTCGTCCAGAGTACGGTCGTGAATGGATAGTCTTCAAAAAAGCTCCCCAGCAAGGTGTACAGGTTAATGCTATTCTTGCAGGTGGCCCTTCCATCGGTATTGTAATGCCATACTATGTACAGTATGCTGAAACTAATAACCGTACAACTACCAGACCATACCGTGATGATTTAGACCCGGGTAGAATTATTGGATCAGGCCCTTTTTTGAAAGGTTTTAGCGAATCAAGCTTGGCTATTGGAGCCAATATCAAGGCCTCCCTTTCATTTGAATTCGGAACATTTAAGAATGATGTAACCGGATTTGAAGCAGGTTTCCAGTTAGAAGCTTTCTCCCGAGATGTAGAAATCGTACCTGTATCCAATCCTAGAAGCATCTTCCCCTCTGCATTTATCATGCTTTTCTACGGAAGCCGCAAGTAATCTGAGGATTTGCTTTCTTAATTCTTGCGGACGAATCATTATTAGGCTTACTTTGTTTTTGACAAAGAAAACAATTACACAGTATATAGAAAATTTAGTATGATTGAATTACCTGTAATACCTGAAGAATCTACTAAAAAAACACGTAAACCCGACTGGTTGAGAGTAAAGTTACCAGTTGGTAAAGAATATGCAAATGTTCGTAAGCTGGTAGATAAATACAAACTTCATACGATCTGTGAGAGTGGAAACTGTCCTAATATGGGAGAATGCTGGGGTAGAGGAACTGCTACCTTTATGATATTAGGAAATGTTTGTACACGCAGTTGTACTTTCTGTGCGGTAGCGACTGGTCGCCCACCTGAATATGATGCTGATGAGCCTAAACGGGTAGCAGAAGCCATCAAATTGATGGGGGTCAAACATGCTGTTATCACTTCAGTTAATCGTGATGAACTTAAAGATCGTGGTGCTGAAATCTGGTACCAAACCGTTAAAGAAGTAAAAAATCTTAGCCCAGAAACAACGATTGAAACTTTAATTCCTGATGTAAAAGGTAATTGGGATGCTTTATATCGTATGATGGAAGGCGGTCAGGAAGTTGTTTCCCACAATGTTGAAACAGTAGAAAGGCTTTACAGGAGAGTAAGACCCCAGGCCAAATATCATAGAAGTTTAGAGCAACTCAAGAGAATTAAAGAGTATGGTATGCGCAGTAAGTCAGGTATCATGCTGGGGCTTGGTGAAACTGATGATGAGGTCTATAAAGCTATGGATGACCTGGTAGAACACGAACTTGACATTCTTACTTTAGGTCAATACCTACAGCCTACCAAAATGCACATAGAGGTTGCTGAATTTATTCATCCTGACAAGTTTGATCATTTTAGAGAAGAAGGACTTAAGCGAGGACTTAAATATGTAGAATCCGGTCCTTTGGTACGTTCATCTTACCATGCTGAAAAACATGTAAATGTCTAAAATTCTTTATTAAACACAATTATTGCTAAAACTGCACGTATTAAAATGTGCAGTTTTTTTATTTTATTACATGCTTACTATCAACTCAAACTCCCTTTCTTGTGTATTTCTGATAAATTCTATGTTTATTATGCATATAAAATAAGTTCAACTTGTGAGAAAGCGTTATGAATAGAAAAGCAACTAAAGCCCTTTATTACGAGATTTGCAGCAGAGTGCATCCCATCAAAGGAATTTATCAGGAAGGTTCAACTGAAAAGGAAAGAATTGTAAAAAACGAACTTGAGGCTTTTAAAGACAACCACCTAAACAAACTAGAAACCAATGCGATTGAGAGGCTCTTCAAATCGCTTGAAGATCAATTGGAAACTGAAGAAAAACTCATGAATTGGTATAAAGCGCTTACAAATTATTATTCTCACGAGATAATCCCTGACACCATTTATATCAAACTGATTACAATTGCTACTCAAAATAAATTTGAGAAAATGCAAGCACTATTAACCCTGCAAAAACAATAAGCTTATAAAAAATGGTTAATATTCGGTTTCAAATGCGAAGGACTAATATTAACCATGAAACTTTTTTTTCAGACACTTACCGAAACCCCAAACAATATTGACAAGACAACCCAGGAAAAAATAGCTTTATACGCTTTAGTTACTATACATTTTTTTGGGATTCTGGGTATTGCATTTCCACCTACCAAACCTTTTTTTGTTTCGGCCACTCCTTTCAGTCTGATTGCTACTTCGTTCATTCTATTTTATTTTCATAAAGATTGGAATGTATCATTTTTTTTCTTTGCTATTATTACCTTCTTAATTGGATACTTTGTTGAAGTAGTGGGGGTTAAAACAGAGCTTATTTTTGGGACGTATTACTATGGCAAAACCCTTGGCTTTAAACTCTTATCTGTCCCAATAATCATAGGACTGAATTGGTTGGTTCTTACTTATGCCAGTGGGGTTATTTCCAGATTTGTTACTAATTCAGCAATACTTGCAAGTTTTATAGGGAGTGCCTTAATGGTTGGCTTAGATGTTTTGATTGAGCCAGTAGCTATTTCCCTGGACTTCTGGAAATGGTCAGGGGGAGTTATTCCTTTAAAAAACTATATAGGATGGTTTATAATATCTTTCCTGTTGCAAATATTATTTCATAAGCTTGAATTTAATAAAAATAATGTATTGGCTAAGCATGTATTTTTTGTTCAAGCAATATTTTTTATCATTTTACAAATTATTATTTAAAAAAATTCTTCAACATATTTGTTTAACGATTGTTCAATAAGAATGAATATAATAAGCAACATTTCATTTTTGATTGTGGGCTTCGTAGGAATGGAATTCTTTTCCTGGTTTATTCATAAGTATATTATGCACGGCCCCTTGTGGAACATTCATAAAACACATCATGTACATTCCGATGGCTTTTTTGAGCTCAATGACCTTTTCTCACTCCTTTTTGGAAGTATAGCCTTCATCCTGATCATCCTTGGGATTCAAAATTTTGATTACAGATTTTGGTTAGGATGTGGAATTACACTTTATGGTTTTTCTTACTTTGCCCTGCATGATATCCTTATACACAGAAGGGTGAAGGTAAAGAAGAAACTCAAGGGAAAATATTTGGCTGGAATAAGTAGAGCGCATCGGGCTCATCATAAAACAAATAAAAAAGATAAAGCTGTATCTTTTGGTTTATTCATTGTTCCAAATAGATATTTTAATAAATAAATTTACAGGAATATATTAAGCATACAAAAGTCCATTGATGTGAGTAACTATTCAATCAGAGATCTAGAACAACTTTCAGGAATTAAGGCCCATACTCTAAGAATCTGGGAACAGCGATACCAGTTTATTGAGCCCAAACGTACTGAGACGAATATTCGCTACTATGATGACAATGATCTTAAACTTATCCTCAATATTGCCTTGCTGAAAGACAACGGATTTAAAATATCCAAAATAGCCGGCATGAAAGAGGAAGAAATGCTTAATGAGGTACTTAGACTTACTGAAAAAAACTTACGCTATCCGGATCAGATTCATGCATTGACTTTAGCGATGATAGATTTGAATGAAGATCGCTTTGAGAAAATTATGGCTACCAATATTCTCAAACTCGGGTTTGAGAGTACCATGATAAATATCATCTATCCTTTTCTTTCAAAAATTGGCGTACTTTGGCAAACGGGAGCCATTAGTCCATCTCAGGAACACTTTATTTCAAATCTGATTAGACAAAAGCTAATCGTAGCCATAGACGGACAATTTGTATCCAACGCTGAAAGCCAACATAAGTATTTACTGTATTTACCGGAAGGAGAACTTCATGAACTTACGCTTCTTTTTCTCTGCTACATAATTAAAGCAAGAAAGAATAAGGTGCTTTACTTTGGTCAAAACTTACCATTTGAGGATCTTAAATCTATCTACAACCACCATAAGCCAGACTATATACTTACTATATTTACTACTAAGCCCCCTGCTAATCAGGTAGATGATTACGTCGAGAAACTAGCTGAAACATTCTCTGAAGCGAAAATTTTATTAAGCGGGTATCAGGTAATCGGAAAAAACTTCAACAATATCAATAATATCATGATGTTCACTCGTATTGACCATATTATTCAGTTTGTTGATGAGAACAATATTCAAAATGTATCTCATCTTTAAGTTTTTAACTCATTATTTTATTCATACTTTTTGGATAAGTTTTATTTAAACAAAACACGTACAGCAATTCTTCGTATACACTATAAACAGACATTGTTTATTTTTTTAACTACTATTTCTTTTAAATGCATTTTTTTAAGCATTGGCATCTTAATTTTATTTTGTTTATCTTAAGGATAATTAATCCTAAACATTTGTTTTTCCTGCATTTTTAGTCTTTCAGGAAAAAAATTGTGAATTTATTTAAAGTGTCTTTAAATAGCTTAAAAGGCATTTTTTTAGATTAATTTTTTGATTCTTTTTATTTTTGTTTAATTTTTTTGTAAATTTAATTAAACATTTTTTCTAATTCTCGTTTAATAGATTAAACGTTTCCTTAAACAAAACCAAGCAAATTTTTTAACCATGACAGCACTTGAATTCAGTTACTCGCTCGACAAAATGTCTAAATCTCTGAAGCCTTTCGCGCTTAAGCTTACTAAAGACATGGAAGAAGCAAATGATCTTCTTCAAGAAACAATTCTCAAAGCGTTCACTAACCGTGATAAATTTACTGATGGTACAAATTTGAAGGCCTGGTTATACACAATTATGAAAAATACTTTCATAACCAATTACCAGCGTATGGTACGCCGTAACACTTTCATAGATACCACCGATAATTTACACTATATCAATAGTACCAGTAGTATCACTGAGAATATGGCTTACTCTAGCTTTGCTATGAGAGATATCAAAAGTGCCATTACAAAATTGGATGATGCTTATAAAACTCCTTTCATGATGCATTATCGTGGATTTAAATACCATGAAATTGCTGACCGTTTAAGCATTCCTATTGGTACTGTAAAGAATAGAATTCATATTGCACGCAAAGAGCTTAAATCTACTTTGAAAAACTACGCTGTAAAGGAGTAGTACAAATAAATGAATGAAAAAAAGTAAAGTAGTAGTTATTGGTTCAGGATTCTCTGGCATATCTGCAGCTACCAATTTAGCGCATAAAGGTTATGATGTCACAATCCTAGAAAAGAACGAATCCGCCGGAGGGAGGGCTCGTTCTTTTTCTGAAAAAGGATTTACTTTTGATATGGGGCCAAGTTGGTACTGGATGCCCGATGTATTTGATAAATATTTTGAGTCTTTTGGTTACTCTACTTCTGACTTCTATGAACTCATCAGATTAGATCCTTCCTATACTGTTATATTTGGTAGAAACGACTTTTTAAATTTGCCAGCATCATTGAGTGAGCTGGCAAACTTATTTGAGACCCTTGAGAAAGGAAGCAGCTCCATGCTTGACAAGTTTTTAAAACAGGCTGCTTATAAATATGAAGTAGGGATTAACAATCTCGTATACAAACCCAGCAGATCAGTATACGAATTTCTAAGCCTCCAATTACTGTATGATATCCTGCGCATGGATGTGTTCAAATCATTCCATAAGCATATCAGGTCTTTTTTCCATGACGACAGGATTATTCGTATCATGGAATTTCCTATATTACTTTTAGGAGCATTACCACAAAATACCCCTGCCCTATACAGTCTGATGAATTATGCAGACATAAAGCTAGGTACCTGGTACCCCATGGGGGGTATGCACAAGATTATTGAAGGAATGCTGAAAGTAGCATTTGACAAAGGAGTAAAGTTAGAATTAAATCAAAATGTAAAAAGTTTTGATTTTGAATCAGGAAAAATTGTCAGCGTAAACACGGAGCATGATGCATTTCAGGCAGACATAGTAATAGCGGGGGCTGACTATCATCATGTAGAAAGTTCGCTCCTGCCTGAAGCTTATCGCAGTTATAGTGATTCCTATTGGGAAAGTAGAAAAATGGCCCCTTCTTCTCTGTTATTTTACGTGGGGATCAATAAAAAACTCAATAATCTTAATCATCATAATTTGTTTTTTGATGAAGATTTTACTCCTCATGCTGAAGATATTTATCAAAATAAAAAATGGCCAAAAAAACCATTATTTTATCTCTCTGTTACTTCTAAAACTGATCCTACTGTAGCTCCGGAAGGTTATGAGAATTTGTTTTTCCTTATACCAGTTGCTCCTGGCCTTGAAGACAATGAAGAAATAAGGGAAAAGTATTATCATATAGTAATGGACCGTTTGGAAGCTTTGAGTGGCCAGGATATAAAAAACGCTGTGGTGTTCAAAAAATCCTATGCTCACAATGATTTTGTAAAAGACTATAATGCTTTTAAGGGAAATGCCTACGGTTTGGCAAACACACTTTTACAGACGGCTATATTAAAACCAAGCATCAAGAGTAAAAAAGTAAATAACCTATATTATACCGGTCAGTTGACTGTACCTGGTCCGGGAGTTCCGCCATCATTGATTTCGGGGAAAGTAGTGGCTGAGGAAATAGCCAAAGAATATA
Organism: Catalinimonas locisalis; assembly: GCF_038039535.1. Taxonomy (NCBI): domain Bacteria; kingdom Pseudomonadati; phylum Bacteroidota; class Cytophagia; order Cytophagales; family Catalimonadaceae; genus Catalinimonas; species Catalinimonas locisalis. The sequence continues at coordinate 189,034 of NZ_JBBPHP010000010.1, forward strand.
GATAAGCAATCGTCAAGTAAACAATATGCCCAATTTTTATGAACCTCTTTGATCTGACAACTTTTAAATGTAGTAAACTTATTACCGAGCATTACAGCACTTCATTTACACTCGGTATCAAAACATTGCATAAAAGGTTTCACTACCCGATTTATGCAATCTATGGTTTTGTAAGATACGCTGATGAGATCGTAGATACCTTTCATGATCATGACAAAAAAACATTACTGGATAGATTTAGAAAAGAAACATTTCAGGCCATTGAAGAAGGCATAAGCTTAAATCCTGTGATTCATGCTTTCCAAAATGTTGTCAACGAGTACACGATTGAGAATGACCTCATTGATGCTTTTCTAAAAAGCATGGAAATGGACCTTTACATGCAAAACTATAATGATCATAAGTATGAAGAATACATTTACGGCTCAGCTGAGGTTGTAGGCTTGATGTGCCTCAGGGTATTTTGTGAAGGGAATACAACTCTCTACGATCAACTGAAAGAACCCGCCAGAAGATTGGGATCGGCTTTTCAAAAAGTAAACTTTCTGAGAGATATTAAATCTGATTATGTAGAAAGAGGCAGGGTATATTTTCCTGGAGTGGATTTCAGCTCATTTAGCACAAATGCCAAATGTGATATTGAAATTGATATTCAGGATGATTTTGATGCCGCTTACAAGGGAATCTTAAGGCTTCCAAATGGTGCCAAACTGGGTGTTTATCTGGCTTACATCTATTACCTGAATTTATTTAAAAAAATAAAGAATTGCTCCGCTGATAAAATTGCTGAGCAAAGAATCAGAATTCCAGATAACCAAAAACTTGCGCTTCTGGTTAGCACCTATTTCAGAGCTCGCTTCAATTATTTTTAGACCTAAAATTTTTAGACCTAAAAATAATTTTTTGTTGTTCTCAAGTAAACCGTTATAAAAGTATGTTACATCTAAAAGTAGATATTGATCAGAATTCAGGCTTTTGTTTTGGAGTGGTGTATGCCATTGAAATGGCCGAAGATATTTTAGATGAACATCATCATTTGTATTGTCTTGGAGATATTGTTCACAATGATGAAGAGGTTCGTCGCCTTGAAAATAAAGGGTTAAAAATCATCAATCACGACGCACTAAAAAATTTATACAATGAGAAAGTATTGATCCGGGCACATGGTGAGCCACCCTCAACTTATCGCATTGCTTTAGAAAATAATCTTGAACTCATTGATGCATCTTGCCCGGTAGTGCTTAAACTACAAAACCGTATCAGAAACAGTTATGACAAGGATGAAAAAATATATATCTACGGCAAACATGGGCACGCTGAGGTAGAAGGATTGTTAGGGCAAACAGAGCAGCAAGCCGTTGTATTTCAGGATATTAACGAACTGGATATTGCTGAACTTCCCAAAAACATGACCCTGTACAGCCAGACAACAAAAAGCACCGACAAATTTTATGAAATCACAAGTACACTTCGTGATGCCGGAATTGAGGTAAATGCTAATGATACCATTTGCCGTCAGGTCTCCAACCGAGACAAAGAGTTAAGAGATTTTGCAGGAAATTATGATATAATTTTATTTGTATCCGGTACTAAATCGTCGAACGGAAAAGTACTGTATGGTGTATGTAAAGACAAGAATCCAAATACTTACTTTATTTCCAGTGAAAAAGAGATCAAGCCTGAATGGTTTACTCAAGATAATTCAGTAGGGATTTGCGGAGCTACTTCCACCCCTATGTGGCTTATGGAGAAAGTAAAAGAAAAATTGTTAAGTCTATAAATTATCATGGTCTGGTATCGTGAAAAAGGTGTAATTGTTGGGGCAACCATTATTTTCTTATGGTTTGTGAGTTTATTCTGTCTGCTTCAGTTTTTTGAAGTAAGCTGGACAAATCCTCTCACCTATTTTTTCATGTTAGTGCAAGCTCACTTGTATACCGGATTGTTTATTACTGCTCACGATGCCATGCATGGCGCAGTATCTCACACTAAAAATATTAATAACACAATTGGAAAAATAGCGGCGGGTCTTTTCGCATACAATTCTTATAAAAAGCTGTTTCCCAAACACCATATGCATCATCGCTTTGTGGCCACGGACAAAGATCCCGACTATTACCACGGTAATTTTTTCACCTGGTACTTAAAGTTTGCGCTTGAATATGTGAGTATCTGGCAAATTTTATTGATGGCAATTACATACGAATTGCTTTTGCTGGTGTTTCCAAAACCTAATGTGATACTTTACTACATATTACCTTCAATCCTGGCCACTTTACAGCTTTTTTATTTTGGTACTTACCTTCCCCATCGTGGTGAAAAAATTAATAAACACCATTCCTCAACTCAATCCAAAAACCACTTATGGGCTTTTATTAGCTGTTACTTTTTTGGATACCACTATGAACATCACAACGCCCCAGGGGTACCCTGGTGGCAATTGTATAAGGAGAAGGAAAAAATGATTAGGAATTAATCTTCTCTTTTCTTCTACCTCTGTACTTGGGTTGGGCAGCAACTAATAAAGCAGCACCGGCACCAAGCAGAAAACTAGCCAATATAGCTGACCAGGTTTGACTTAAGAATGGTAAAACTTCATCTCTGCCATTCGGATCAAACAAGTCAAATACTAAGTATCCCAGTGCTAAAAATCCAATAATCAAAAATATAATTCCTGTTATTTTCATAAGATTAAAAAGTTTGTTTATAAATACTTAACTGAGTAGACACTTTAGAGTTTTGAGAAGATTGAGATACTTATCATTCAGATTGGTTTAGCATGTCATCTAATGATGCGTTACGGTCAGTCTGATAGAGGTTTTCATGAAAGACATTGAGCTTCCTCAGTAATAGTAATAATTCTGACTTCTGTTTTTCCCCCAAATCACCCATCAAAAGCTTAGACAACTTTTTCATGTGTAAATCTGCATCAGCAACGGTCTTTTTGCCCTGAGATGTAAGTGAAACCAGTCTTGACCGTTTATCCTGAGGGTCTACTGTTTCAGCGAGATAACCTGCTTTTTCTAATCGTTTGATCATTTCAAAGCAAGTCGTGCTTTCTAGTAAGCTAAATTTAATCAGATCTGACTTTCTAGCTTTTTTGAGCAACTCAACTGATTTGAGTAATCCATATTCCTCTACAGTATTGATATGCGAATCTTGCAACGCTTTCTTTGACCACAGATGTGTATATCTAATTAGTCTTGCCCATAATAGCGTAAGTTGATCATCTAAAGAATACTCATGATGAATATATTGCTTAGATGGAGATTCAGTTTCTTGAGTGTCCTTTACTTTTTTGTCCCCTTTTTCTATCTGAACACTTAGCCAGTTTGCAAAAGAAAATAAGTCATCGTCATGCTGATGTGTATACTTTTGCCAGTAATTGAGTAACTGCAATATTTTTTCAGTTTCTTTTCCCATATCTACTAAACAAAATTAAGTAAAAAAAGTATAACAATATTGTAATAAAATTAACACATATTTGTAGCAAATTCATCGCAATGAAAATAATTACACCTTTACTTTTCTCTCTTATAATTATTTCCACAGCAGTATATGCACAAAGTGCTGGTCAGCTGAGTGGATTTGTTAAAGATGCCAAAACCGAAGAACCATTGATCGGGGTTACCATTAAACTTGAAAATACTGATTTGGGGGGTACTACAGATATCAATGGATATTATCAGATCAACAATATACCTGCACAAACTTATAATGTTACAGCTTCTTATGTGGGTTATCAATCACTAACCCGTTACAACGTGATTGTACGCTCAGGAGGTAATCCAGACCTTAACTTCGCTTTAAGCGAAACTGTTGATGAACTAAGTGAAGTGGTGGTACAGGCCAGTCCTTTTGAAAAACTGACTGAAACTCCAAATTCAATCCAACGGCTTTCACAGGAAGAAATCGCAACTTATCCCGGCGGAAATAATGATATTGCCAAGGTAGTACAATCTCTTCCGGGAGTATCTGGATCAGTAGGTTTTAGAAATGATGTGATCATACGAGGAGGAGCGCCTAATGAAAATGTATACTATCTGGATGGAGTAGAAATTCCCAATATCAATCACTTTGCTACGCAAGGTAGTGCCGGTGGTCCTGTGGGACTTCTGAATGTTTCCTTTATTGAGGGCGTTACCCTCAGCACCAGCTCATTTCCTGCACAATATGACAATGTACTTTCCGGTGTTTTACAATTTGATCAAAGGAATGGTAATGCAAAAGAAAGACGTGCCAATATCCGTGTCAGTGCCAGCGAAGCAGCGTTTACCTTTGAAGGCCCCCTGGTAAAACCAGAGGAAGGTGAACTCGCCAAAACCACTTTCGTCACTTCGGTAAGAAGATCTTATCTCCAGTTCTTATTCAAGGTAATAGATTTGCCATTCCTGCCTGACTATTGGGATTATCAGTACAAGGTCAATCATAAAATTGACGACAGAAATGAACTGAATCTGATTGGCGTTGGCTCTATTGATGATTTTCAGATCAATCCACCTGAGGATTACAGCCTTGAACAGCAGGCGACACTAGACCAGGTCCCAGTTATTCAGCAGTGGACAAGTACCATTGGATTAAGCTGGCGCCATCGTTTAAGAGAGGGCAATGGGTTCTTCAGAGCTACATTAAGTGGAAATATACTTAATAATACCTTTACTCAGTACGAAGACAACGTCAATCAGGAAGGAATTCTTTTCAGCAATGAATCCGAAGAGGATGAGAACAAATTCCGCTTTGAAATGACCAATTTTGCTGGCGACTGGACTATTACAAGCGGGGTACTTGCCCAATATTCTCGTTATTCCAACAATACCATTGATGCGGTAAATGACATTCGTTATGAGACCAATACTACATTCTATCGCTATGGCATATTTGGACAGGTCTCAAAGCCCTTTTTTGGAGAAAGGTTTACCCCTTCTTTTGGTATCAGGGCGGATGGCAATACTTTTTTAGAGGATGGTACGAATTTGATAAACACACTTTCGCCGCGCCTTTCTTTAGCGTATGTTGTTGCTCCTCGCTGGACATTAAATGCTTCCGCAGGGCGCTATTTTAAAATACCTCCTTACACCATACTTGGTTTTAAAGATAATGATGGAAACTATGCCAACAAGGATAGTGAATACATCCAAAGTGATCATCTGGTCGCAGGACTGGAGTTTCTCCCAAGAAGATCAACCCGACTAACTTTAGAGGGATTTTACAAAAAATATGACAATTATCCGGTTTCCATCCAAAACGGAGTCTCGCTGGCTAATCTGGGTGGTGATTTTGAAGTCTTGGGAAATGAAGACATCGCTAGTGTAGGCTTAGGCAGAAGTTATGGAATGGAATTTTTATTACAACAAAAGCTGACCAACAACTTTTACGGTATACTCGCCTACACCTTGTACTGGAGTGAGTTTACCGGCCTTGATAGAGATGAATATCTACCATCAGTATGGGACAACAGGCATTTACTTACCTTTACTGGAGGATACAAGCTTCCTAAAAACTGGGAAATTGGTCTTAGAGTCCGCTACCTGGGTCCTACTCCCTACCCTCCTGTTGACCTGGAAAGTTCCTTAGATACCTATCCCTCTTTTGTCTTTGACTATGATCAATTGGGAGAAGTAAGATTGGGCGCCTTCAATCAGGCAGATATACGGGTTGACAAAAAATGGAACTTTAGTAACTGGACTTTTAACCTTTTTCTGGAAGTGACGAATGTACTGGGAAGTAATTTACCTAACGCTCCTACTTATACGTTGGAAAGATCGGATGAAGGAGAAATTTTAAACCCTCAGCGCCTGATTCAGGTTCCGGATACAGATAACAGTTCAGCCTTACCTACCTTAGGTATCATAGTAGATTTTTAGAAGTTGATAAATATATTTTTATGCATGCTATTGTCATCAATCAATATGGAAGTCCTGAAGTATTAGAACAGCAAGATGTACCAATACCTGCACTCAAATCCGGGCAGGTATTGGTTAAGGTAAAAGTATCTTCCATTAACCCTATAGATTTTAAAGCCCGTCAGGGAGATCTTAAACTCTTTTTAACCAAAAAATTTCCCATCATCCTAGGCCATGATTTTGCCGGAGTAGTCCAAGAGTCCAAAGCCCAAAGTAAGAGGATTAAAGCTGGAGATAGGGTTTATGGAATGAATCCATTTCCCCGCATGGGAGCATATGGAGAATACGTGGCTGTTCCTGAAAAATACCTCAGCCATACTCCTGAGAAGCTTGATGACACAGAGGCTGCCGCTGTACCCCTGGCTGCGATGACTGCCTTACAGGCTTTACGAGACAAAGCCAAGCTGCAACAAGGTCAAAAAGTACTGATCAATGGCGCCTCTGGAGGAGTAGGTACGTTTGCTGTTCAGATAGCTAAAACTTTGGGTGCGCAGGTTACAGGAGTATGCAGCTCATCTAATGTTGAGCTGGTGAAGTCACTGGGAGCTGATGAAGTAATAGACTATAAAAAACAAAACTTTGAAGATCAGGCTTCACTGTATGATGCAGTATTTGACGCAGTGGGAAAAAGTAGTTTCTCCAAGTGTAAATCTGTCATTAAACCCAAAGGAATATATATCAGTACTATGCCCAGTCCGGAACTCATGTTAAGAACCGGACTTAGTTGTTTTACAGGTCGCTCGGCTACCACACTTTGGGTGAAGCCCAGCGTTGAAGATCTGAATGTACTGGCTAATTATATTGATACTGGGGCCATCCGCCCTGTGATTGATCATGTATACGACTATAACGAAATGCAGGAAGCACAAAAACAGGCTGAGACAGAAAGATCCGTGGGGAAAAAGGTAGTCAAAATGAATTTCCCTACCACTTAGGATAATATTCCAAGGCACGAAGGGAATCATAATCCGGATTAGGTACAGGCATCTGTGCCTTTACTTCTTCCCGCCAGTTCTTCATCTTCTGATAAAGTTTTTGAGTCAGCTCTGGCATCTGCGTACTCAAATCCTGATTTTCTCCAATATCTTCTTCAAGATGATAAAGCTCAAGATGTTGATCCTCATGAAATTCAATAAGCTTGTAACCATTATATCTGATAGAAGTATGAGGATGAGACCCACCTTCATGATGATGTGGATAATGCCAATAAAGCACCTCTCTGGACAAAGTATCGGCTTGCTCATTTAACAGAGGTAGTAAGCTCTTACCATCCTGATAACTTAAATCTTTACTCTCAAACAAATTTCTTATCGTAGCGAAGATATCCATAGAAATAACCGGCACATCCACTTCAAGACCTGCCTGATAAGACCCTATTGGCTTAACAATCATAGGTACGCGTGTTCCACCTTCATAAGGTGAGCCTTTTCCAGATCTTAAAGGAGCGTTAGAAGTAATATCCCAGAGTATCAGGCCACCATTATCACTGGTAAAGAAAATAAGGGTATTATCAAGGATTGAAAGGTTCTCCAATGCATCCATGATTCTGCCTAAACTCTGGTCGGTGCTTTTCACCATGGATGCATACTCAGAATTATTATGCGTCATTCCTGGCTTTACTTTGTCTTTAAAGTAGGCAGTCAGGCTATCTTTTCCCTGAATGGGAGTGTGTACAGAGTAATGATCAAAATTGAGAAAAAATGGTTTTTCATCATTTTCATAGATGAACGCTATTGCCTCATCCGTCAGGCGATCTGTAAGATACTCACCTTCCTCTCCCCCATCAAGATACGGGATAGGTTCTCTGCCTGGCCGTTCATAAGGATAAAAATAAGAAGGAGGTGAACCTTTGCTATAACCGGCAACATTAACATCAAAACCTTGGTATTGAGGATAATATATTGAATCCTCACCCAAATGCCATTTACCTACGTGTGCGGTTTCATAACCTTTGGTTTTGAGAAATTCGGCAATTGTCTCTTCCTCCAAAGGTAAATACTTCTGCCAATCCGGTACCTGTACTTTTGCATATTCGTTTATGCTACCTGCTATCCAATCCGTAATATTCAGGCGGGCAGGATACTTAGCCGTCATAATTGCTGCTCGGGTGGGAGAACAGACCGTGCAGGCAGCATAAGCATCGGTAAACTTAACTCCATTTTGAGCAAGTCTGTCAATATTGGGAGTCTCGTAAAGGTCACTCCCGTAACAACCTAAATCAGTCCAACCCAGATCATCTACCAGGAATACAATTACATTGGGAGAAGCCTGCTCATTTTGTGATGACTGACAGCCGGAAAATAGTATAGCCATAGTAGCTAAAATAAAACAGCAAGAAATTAAATTTTCAAAAAAACAGGCATTAAATGTAATCGGTTTCATTTTTTAGGTTTTGAGGGAGAAGTAATTTGTGTATTCTTCAGCATTTTACCTAAAAACCATTAAATTAACAGCAAAATCAATATTTCAATCTGTTTTTTTATGATTATTGAAACGGTTTCAGCCAGTGGAAAATAAAAGTTTAAGGGTTGAAATTTTCTCTGTACACTAAAATTTTTATTATGTATAATGACAACCTAAGTATGGAAAAGAAAACCAATAGAAGAGAGTTTTTAGCAACTACCGGAACTGCAATGGCAGGTACTATGATGGCTCCAAGTTTCACTGCATTTGGCAGAGCACCCAAAGCCAAAAAAAGAATAGCCCTGGTGGGAACTGGTGTAAGAGGTATCAGTATGTGGGGAAAAAGTGTAGCTGAAGTTTACAAAGACAATGTAGAATTTGTCGGGCTCTGTGATACAAATCCTGGTCGTCTGGCCTTTGGAAAAAAATATATCGGCGTAGATTGTAAGACCTATACTGATTTTGAGCAGATGATGAGTGAGCAGAAACCTGAGGCACTTATTGTGACTACAGTAGATGCTACTCACCATGAATTCATCATCAAAGGTATGGAAATGGGTGCTGATATTATCACTGAAAAACCCATGACTACCGATGAACGTAAAGCACAGGCTATTCTGGATGCTGAAAGAAGCACAGGAAAAAATGTAATAGTTACTTTCAATTATCGCTATTCTCCTCATCGCCAAAGAATTTATGAACTGCTAAGAGAAGGAGCCATTGGGGACATCACTTCTGTTGATTTTCACTGGTATCTCGATACTGATCATGGTGCTTCATACTTCCGCCGCTGGCATGGAGAAAGAGAGCATAGCGGAACACTTTTCGTACACAAATCCACACATCATTTTGATCTGCTGAACTGGTGGCTAGAATCTGAGCCAGAAGAAGTGTTTGCCTACGGTAAACTTGAGCATTATGGCCTCAATAACGAATTCCGCGGACCTAAGTGCAGAACCTGTGATCATAAAAGCAAGTGTAACTTCTATTGGGATATCACCAAAAACGAACACTATATGAATCTCTATGTGGCTAATGAAGAGTATGATGGCTACATCAGAGATAACTGCCTCTTCCGTAAAGATGTAAACATTTACGATAAGATGGCGGCGTCTATTCGTTATGCCAATGATGTACAGGTAAGCTACTCACTCACTACCTATTCACCTTATGAAGGCTATCGCATTGCTTTCAACGGTACTGGGGGGCGACTGGAAGCCTGGATTCAGGAGGCACAGCCCTGGGAGATGAAAGATTATGATGAGCTACGTCTGACCAAAAACTTCGGAGAAACTGAGCTGATCCAGATTCCTCATGCTGGCGGAGGACACGGAGGTGGAGATACACGCCTTAAAGACAAAATCTTCAAAAATCCTGATATGGCAGATCCTTACCGTCAGTCAGCCGGTTCCAGAGACGGGGCCATGTCTGTGTTGTTAGGGGTAGCTGCCCGTAATAGTGTGGAAAGTGGCGAACCGGTAAAAATTGCTACTTTAACAGATCTAAAACCAAGAGCTACCAGATTATGATTAAACTACAAAGCTGGCTATCAGCCAGCTTTTTTTCGCTAGTTTGTTTTCACTTCCTCAATGCAGCCCAGCTTGATACTGTGCAAATCTACAGTGAGGCAATGGACAAAGAAATTCCTGCGATTGTGATAACTCCGGAGGGCTATTCAGAGTCATCGGCAAACTTTCCTACCATTTATCTTTTACATGGCTATAGTGATAGTTATACAGGTTGGACCACCAAAGCCAGTGTAGTTCCTTCTTTAGCTGATGAGCATCAGGTTATTGTGGTAATGCCGGATGGAGGCTATAATAGTTGGTACATTGACAGCCCACTTGATCCTGAAAGCCAGTATGAGACTCACATTGCTAAAGAAGTGGTTAGTTTTGTTGATTCCGCGTACAGAACTATCCCGGAAGCAAACGCCAGAGCAATTACCGGGCTGAGCATGGGTGGTCATGGTGGTTTATTCTTGGGTATCAGACATCAGGATATCTTTGGTGCAGCAGGGAGCATGAGCGGTGGGGTTGACCTGACTTTTGACATTCACAGATGGGAAATTGATGAAAAGCTGGGGGCTTATGCAAAATATCCTGCCCGTTGGGATTCACTTTCAGTGATTAACATGATAGATAAGATTGATCCTGGCCATCTGAAAATAATATTTGACTGCGGAATCGACGATTTCTTTTTTGAAATCAACCGACGTCTACATCGTAAACTCCTGGAGCATGACATTCCACATGATTATATAGAAAGACCGGGAAGGCATAACTGGGCTTACTGGGACAATGCGGTGCAATATCAATTTCTGTTCTTCAGTAATTTTTTTAGCAGACAAAAGAGTGGATAATTATGAACCACTGCTAACATCTGGATTTCCTTTTTCAAATATCTGTTCACAACATAAATCACTTAAACAGGCTAACACTATCTGCCTGTAGTGAGTTAGCCAATAAAGAGTTTAATCAGAAATATGGATAACAGCAAAATTCTCACAATTGTAGGTATGGGAGAAGGCATAAGTATGTCTATCGCTCGCAAATTTGGAAAGCAGGGCTTTACCATCGCTATGATTTCCAGATCTGACGAAAAACTTAATCATTACCAAAAGAAACTTCATCGCGATAAAGTGGAAGCTTATTATTATATCGCTGATGTATCTGATAGTGATCAGTTAACCTCCAGTTTGGCCTACATTTATGAGTCATTGGGTCCTACCGATGTTTTGATTTATAATGCTGCTGCGGTAAGAGAAGTAGATTTGATGACTATGGATGAAGAGGATTTGGTGATGGATTTCAGAGTCAATACGCTGGGAGCACTTACTGCAACCCGGGCGGTAGTTAATCAAATGAAAGATCAGGGAGGCGGAAAAATATTTTTTACCGGAGGTGGCTTATCATTGCACCCTAATCCAAAGTACGGATCTCTGGCAATAGGCAAAGCAGGCTTACGAAACCTGACTTATAGCCTGCACGAACAGCTTGAACCTCTTAATATTCATGTGGCTACAGTCACCGTCAATGGCTTTGTGAATGAAAGTGATGATAAATACCATCCCGATGCAGTAGCCGAACAATTCTGGAAGCTTTATGAGCAATCTGCAGAAGCTGCAGAAGCAGAAATCATCTATTAATGCTGTTTTTTGGCATTTGCCTTAACCTCTGCACCTGTATATCGTTTGAATATCTTTATAATCATCGTAAATTACGATTAAGCAATATATTTTAAACCATTAAACTTTTTTAACTATGAGATTTGGAAGCAGTACATTTACATTTGGCAAAAAGAAGAAAAAGAAGTTTCCTTCTTTGGAAGCCCTCAAAACAATAAGTTATGTGACCGGTTCTGCACTGGCCATGAATAAAATCCTGAAAGAAAAACTATCAGAACAACAATACTTAATAAGCAAATCAAAAAAGAGAAAAACGACCGACGAAAATACTTTAGTTTTTGCCGGACTGATAGGAGGTCTGGTTGCCGGTGGCATTACCGCTCTGCTCCTCGCTCCTGAGTCTGGTGATAAGCTGAGAGATAGAATCAGCAGTTTTTTTTTGACTGAAAACGGCCATTTTGACTTAGAAACCGAGATGGAGGAGGCCCGCAAAAATGCTGAAGAAAAACTTGGCATGAACGGCAATAATCCGTCTTAATTAAAATTTAAATATAAAGTTCGGTCATCAGGCCGAGCTTTTTTTGTTCTCTTTACTTTGGTTATTTTTGAGCTATCTTGCTCAAGGCTTTGCTCAATATGCCCCTAGATAAAAAGCACCTTACTTTATTACAACAGCTCCGGAATGCTTATCAACTGGAGGAAAATGATTTACAAAGTGTAAAAAAAAATCTTGATAAGGGGATAGCAAAATATAATAGTCTTCATGATTCTCTGATACAATACATTCAGCAGCAAAAAGAATCCAAAGCATTTCAGCGAAGCTTACTTAGCTTAACAGATCAGCTTGAAGTCAATTTATCTGAGAATCTACAAGAAAAAGATCTGCTAAAAATTCTGGTAGCCACTTTTCTACTTTCAATATTCATTGAAAAAAGTGACTGGGAAAAAATTGCTAACCTTCCATCTTTTGAAATTCTGTATAAATCTGTGCAGAAGCTAAAAGAAGGTTTTGAGATAGAGTCCTCATTTCTTGAATTTCTAGATAAAATAAAATCCGATCTTCAAGCAATAGAGTTACAGCCTATCTGGCATTACCTCCGATACACTTCAATTTATCCTATACTTTCGCAAGAAGCTACCTCACAACTATTCCAGTTCAGTAACTATCTGCTCAAGCGAAAACTTGGTCAAAGCATTAATGATGAAGATGCTTCAATTTTGTTCATTAATGCTAAAGAAAATTATTGGGAGAAGAATTTGCTGCATGCCATTGACCCTGACCAGCAAGAAAAAGCATGGCAGGGAAGAATACTGAGTTGTAAAACAGATGTAGTAGATTTCATTCAATCTACACTTGCTCACCTTAATTATAACGAAACTTCCCTGGTTGCTGATCCACCCATATTTTGGCAGGATGTGCTCAATATCCTTGGCCAGGGACTCCAGACCAATCTTTTTTCTACAGTTGAAGAAGGACACAGCATCAGCGAAAAATTGAATGCCAATGATTTTACTTGTATCTATCTGGATCTTCGTAAGTCTCATCCTTACCGTTATATTAAAAAGTCTTTTCCAATACTTGACCAGCAAATCTTAAATATTTATAAAGAACTTAAGCTTGATCATAAAACAGTAAGTGAAGAAGAAAAGCTGCTTTACTGGTCTTTTAGTAAATTGGGTGAGCAGGGAATGCTCATAAGCTTGTTGCCTGCAAACTTTTTAGAAGATTCCAAATACCTGGACCTCAGAAAATTTTTACCTCACATTTTTCAGGAAATTTTTATTCTTGAGTGTGAAGATGAAGCTGAAAACTTAGCGGTGGTGTTCCTCATCAAAAAAGAAGCTACATCTCAAAAGTCATCACCCAATATTCAGCATGCCAGCCTTCCATTACAAAGGCTTAACCAGCAGGAAAAAATAGAGTTTGAGGAATTGCCATGGCAAAAAATATATGCTGAGTATCAGGATTACTGGATAGGTTTACCCCAAAGCGATTTCTTTGATCTTTTACCTATCTACGGAAATGATACGGCTATATTCAGAAAGACTGCCCAGGGTACGAAGAGTCTCATGGAGGATTGGCTCATAGACATAAGTCCAAACCTGCTGGAAAAGAAAGTAAAGTATTTACTCAAGCAATATGCTAAGCTGGCCAAGAAAAAAGAGACTTCCGGTACTTCAATCAAATGGCCTGCTGCAATGATTGAAATGGCTGAGAAAGGCACACCCTTAACCTTTGAGAAACAAAAAATAGCACGAATTGAAATAGCACCTTTCGTTTCCGTATTTCTGTACGATGAAGAAAAGCTATTAACAGATTCTAATAATAATCCTGCCTTTGCTTACCATCAAACTAAGTATCAGGTATATCCATTAAGAAAGAATTGGCATGCACAGTTTTGGAATCGATATGTAGTATTTCCGTTGCACGGAAGTGACTCTGATAAGAGTAGTGCACAAAACATCAATGATAAAGCTTTAAAAAGATTCAAAGAACATTATCAGCATCAAACTAAAGCTCACGATCAGACTTTTATCGTTTTTCCCCCGGAAAGAATCACTCAGACGCTTGATAAAATTGAAACGGTGAGTCGTGATCTTCCGGTAATCAGTAAGTATCCTACCCAGATCAACAAATTATTGGAAGATGCCCGCCATTTTACGTCTGATGTTGAGTTGCTTACTCCACCCTACGAAAAAATTGATGAGTTTAAGCGTAAAGTGCTTCGGCTGGAAAGAGATGCCATTGAAAGAAAAGTCATTTACCAAAAAGTGAAAACCTACATTGAAGAGCTTAAAGATCAGCTTGCCACGCTCACGCATGAACATGATGAAGCTTTGAAAGATGTAGAAGCCATTAGCAAGGTTAACATATTCTATTATACCTTTGCCGTATTGCAAGACCCTGCTTATCCGCACAAGTACAAAGATTTTCTGCACAGAGAGCTCCCCAGAATTCCGTTTTATCCCAAGTTCAGACAATGGGTAGATTGGGGGAAAAGAATTCACCAGGCTATGGCTGAAGAACCGGAAAAATCTACGCTTGTTTCAAAAATTCAGGTAAGCGAAGAAATTTTAGAAAAGCAAATCAGTAAGTCTTTTACTTACCAATTGCATAAAGAAAGAGGCCTTATCGTATTGAAAGAGTTGAATAAATCAATAGCCTTGAGCAACCTCCCCACCTCTGCCTTCAGCTATCAGTTTGAAGGGGTAAGCCCTATTGAACATTACTTATCTTATTTAAGCAAGCAGCAACGCAAAAATAAAAAAAATAAGCCTGAATCCAGACAGGCAATACTTGATGAGCCACAACCTATTATCAAGCATTTGAAGCATTTATGCATGTATTCTGAATGTATGGAAGTGCTTATGGAAGAAATGCACAATGCCCACACCCAGGGATAAGCTGGTTTGAAAATATTTTTTCCACTTCTGCAACTCTTGTTCCCGATTTTCAGTATTTATGTCAGTCTTTAAATTCAATATGTCCATCAAGAAAAAAGTAAAAGCTGTAGAGAAGCTTTATAAGGATCTGGATCAGGAGATGCAGGTCTTTCGTCAGGGAACGGGAATGCACTGTGTAGCGGGTTGCGGCAAATGTTGCTTCAAGCCAGATATAGATGCTACTATCCTAGAATTTCTACCCTTTGCCTACCATTTATTTATGAATAATCAGGCAGAAGAATGGTTGGAGAAGTTGAAAAGCTTTCAGGACAGCCAGGTTTGTGCCATACTACAGACACTTAGTACTGATGGTAAACAGGGCAAATGTACTTCCTATTTGCAGAGAGGCCTCATCTGTCGCCTTTTCGGCTTTTCGGCGGCATTTGACAAATACGGAGCCAAAAGACTTTCTACTTGTGGTGTAATTAAAACTGAGCTGCCGGAAATACATAGAAAAGCAGAAGCATGGGTCAAAGAAGATCAGACTACGCCTGTAATGCGCAATTATTATTATCGTATGTGCAACATTGATCACAGACTTACTGATAAATTTTACCCCATCAATAAGGCAATAAGACTTGCAATTGAGGAAGTACTCTCATACTACGCTTACCGGAGAGCGCCCAGAGCATCCTAACAACTGATTTGATCAGATTAGTCTTACAGGATAGGATAAATGCCAATAAGTGCTGCTGAAGTTTCAGTATTACGCAGATGTTTATATTTTTGATCCTAGTCTGCTTAATCTAGAATCATTCATAGAATAGTTAGAGAGCAGCAACCAATTGGTAAAACGCAACCTATGAAAAAATCATTTGCTTCCTGGCTTATCCTTCTGGGGATAGTATGTCTTTCTCCCCTTCATGTAGCAGCTCAAAATTCTGAAGAAAATACCTCTACCGTAAAAACTTTTACTGAGGATGGAGCATGGTGCTGGTTTTCTGACCCCAGGGCAGTATACTATGAAGGTCAACATCAAAGAACATATGCGTCCTGGGTAGATTCTACCGGAAACATCATGATCGGCTATTATGACCATGAAAATGGAGACACTCAAACAAAAATTCTCCATGAAGACCTTGAAAGAGATGACCATGATAATCCTGCATTACATTTTACCCCTGAAGGAAAAATCATGGTTTTCTATGCAGAACATGCTCGCGAAACGCCAATCTTTCAGTTGGTTAGTAGTGAGCCTGAAGATATTAGTAAATGGGAAGATCGTCGCTCTCTCTACCTGAATGATACTACTAATTATGAAGGCTTTTCCAAAACCTATACTTATGTGAACGTCTGGCAGGTAAAGGATGAGCTCTTTTTATTATGGAGAGGGATGGATTTCAAACCCAATTATTCTATTTCTAAAGATGGCGGGGATACATGGTCAAAGGGTAAAATTTTAATCCTGCCAGAAAGACTCTACCGTGATCGTCGCCCCTATGTCAAAGTATTTAGTGATGGTGAAAAACTTCACATCGCTTTTACTGATGGTCATCCTCGCAGAGAAACTACCAATAGCATTTATTATACTTATTATGAAGATGGGAATTTTTATAAAGCTGATGGGGAGAAAATAAGCTCACTCTCTGAGGTCCCCTTCTCTCCTCAGCAGGCTGAAAAGGTGCATGATGGTACAACTTCAAACAAAGCCTGGATTTGGGATATCGCCGCCGACCAGCAAGGATATCCTGTGCTTACCTATGCTAGCTTTCCTAATGACTCTGCTCACTACTATCACTATGCCCGCTGGAATGGCAAACAGTGGGAACGCCAGTTACTCACCCATGCAGGTAAGTGGTTTCCTCAAACCCTGCCAGGTACTGAGGAAAGAGAAATGAATTATTCAGGTGGCGTGGTGATAGATCATGAAACCCCTTCTACAGTTTATCTTTCAAAAGAGCAAAACGGGACTTTTGAAATTGAACAATGGAAAAGGCAGAATGATGGTAATTGGGATACCTTTCCTATTACTTCATCATCTTCGCTGGATAACGTAAGACCTTACGCAGTACTGAATGCTAAAGAAGGCAATCCGCTCCAGTTGTTTTTTCTAACCAATGAGCGCTATATCCACTATACTGACTACCGCTCGCTCATAAAAATGTGGATCAGGGAGGATTAATACCAAAAGCCATTTCTTGAGCTAATTTCAGCTACAATATTAAGGCTTTCTTTACATCCATAGGCTCTAAGCAAATCTGAGTTTTTATTTTGTAGCCACTCATAGTACTTGCTGTATGCAAAATCCAAATTGTATACAGTATATGAGACGCATAGTTGGTATCATTCTGCTTTTGATAATCTCCTTCTCAGGCTATTCCCAGTCTTACAACAAACTGATAAAAACAGCCGACAAGTACTATAAAGATGGTTTTTATACCGAAGCTGTTAATACTTACCTACTGGCGGAGGAAAAAGAGCCGGGAGGTCTTGAATTAGCCTATCGTATAGGGCAGGCTTATCTTAAGAGTAAATACAAAGACCGGGCACTCCCCTATTTGATCAAAGTGTATGAAAATACCACAGATCATAAAGATCAACTGATATATAACCTTGCTTTGGCCTACCAGTACAACCATCAATTTATGGAAGCACTGGATCATTTTACTGCTTATCGCGAGATTACAGATAATACTTTCGCTGCTGACCAGCATATCATGCAATGTGCCATTGGAATTGAGTATATCAATAATCCTAAGGAGGTAAAAATATCTAACCTCAAAACTCTCAATTCTGATAACCAAGATTATGCACCACTCATCACAGCAGACGGTAACTCTTTAATCTTTACTTCCCGAAGGGAAGGTTCTACTGGTGGAGAAATGGCCTATGATAATAACTTTTATGAGGACATTTACATCGCGCACAAAAAAAATAATCAGTGGGCTCCACCCGAAAAAATAAGCGGAGCGGTCAATACCAACTATCATGAATGTGGGGCCGCAATTTCACCCGATGGCACTCAGCTTTTCATCTACATGGATGAAGGAGATGGAGATTTTTATGTTTCTACTTTTGATGGGAAAAGCTGGGGAGAACCTGTACCGGTAGGTGGAGTTAACTCGCCTTATCGTGAACTTTCTATTTCCATGAATGGCGAAGGCAACAAATTATACTTCTCCAGCAACCGTCCTGGGGGCTATGGTGGATTTGACATTTACGTCTCCACACTTGATGATTTTGGCAGGTGGGGCAAACCCATTAATCTCGGCCCGAAAATTAATACTTCCGGGGATGAAGACGCTCCATTTATTCATGCCGATGGAGAAACCCTGTACTTTAGTTCTACCGGACATCTGGGAATGGGGGGGTTTGATATTTTCAAAAGTAAATACCTGCGCGAAAAATGGACTACTCCCATTAATTTAGCTTACCCTATCAATACCGCTCAGGACGACAATTACTTTGTGATCGCTAAAAATAACGAATATGGCTATTATGCTACCGCCCGTGAAGATGGATTGGGAGGTAATGACGTATATGCTATCCTGATGGATAAAAGAGACTTCATCCAGGAAAAAAAGGATGCCCCACTAATGACACTGGCAAAAAAGAAAGAAAAAGAAACCTACTTAGTGGGTAAAATCAGTGATGTAGAAACGGGTGAATTATTGGAAGCGGAAATTATTCTTTCTGACAATGAGAAAAACATTGTCATGACACGTACATATTCTGATCCCGAAAGCGGAAAATTTCGCATCGCCATCCCTGAAGGTACCAACTTAGGCCTTACAGTGGAAAGAGATGGTTATCTGTTCTATTCGCAAAACTTGAAATCATCTGCCCTTCAACCTTTTAAGGATAACCATATTGATATTACCCTCCAGGAAAGTAGAGTAGGTACAATTGGTATTTTGAAAAATATCTTTTTTGATACCAACAAATCCAATATCCGAAAAGAGTCTCTGGTAGAGCTCAACCAAATTTATACCCTTTTGAAAGCTCAGCCCAACATTGTCATTCAGATCAACGGACATACTGATAATGTGGGAGATGATGCATACAACCAGCAATTATCAGAAAAAAGGGCAAGAGCAGTAGCCAACTATCTTTTGAACTATGGCTTATCTGCTGACAGGATCACTGCCAAAGGTTTTGGAGAAAGCAAACCTATTGCCTCTAACGAATATGAAGAAGGTGGTCGTGCACTAAATCGCCGAACAGAAATAGAAATTATTAAAATTTTGGAAGAAAAATAGTGTTCTACTCTATTACAAATGGTTATATATATCTAATAGCTCTTTCAACCTTATCAGCGGTTAAAGGTTTGCTCAGATAGTATTTTACCTGTGGATATTTTCTGGCTTCTTCTATGTCTTTTTGGTTTGTAGAGGAAGTCAGTACTACCACTTTGATCTTGTCACCCTCACATAGTTCGCAAGCTTCCAAAAACTCAAAACCATCCATCACCGGCATATTAAGATCCAGGAAAATCAGATCAGGACAACAATCAATATCCTGCTCGGTTTTATTTTCCGAAGGGTAATGTAACAACTCCAGGGCTTCCTTTCCATTAGTAGCAACCAGAATGTAATCGGCAAGATTAATTGTATTAAGAATCTCGGTAGTGATAAAATTTGAAACCTCATCGTCATCTACCAACATCACTTTATTAAATTTTATCATAGAATTTCAAGGTTAAAAAAATATACATGAAAACGTGTGTACATACACTTTTAGTATAAAAATGGGTATAGTAAAAAATTGAGTTTGATTTGGTAATTTTGTCAAAAATAAAACGTTTTTGGTAATTTCAATTCAACAGAGATAAAAAAGCTTAGTACAAAAAAGGAGACATTTGTTGAGCAAGAAACTCATTGCCATCTTTGTTCATATGCACTCTGTCCGAAGTAAGTACACCACTGTTTTGGGAATTGCTATTATTCTCTTCTAGAAACGACTTAAACTCATTTCTCAAATCACACAACTCCGCATCAGTATTATGTGCTACTTTTCGTACTACTTCTGCATACTGGTCTAACTCCTGATTAATTTGCCCTTCAAAAGAAGGGTCTTCACCTATCACAGTTGGTGTACAAAATATGATCCTACTCCCCTGTTTCTTTAATTGACTGGCAAGGTTATACAAACCTTCTTCATACCGTTCAATCTTAGTGCCTACTGCTCCTTCTGGTTCATAAAAATGCCAGACATCATTGATGCCTATGTATACAAAAACGATATCAGGATTGAGTGCCAATACATCTTGCTCAATTCGGTTTTCAAGATCAGTAACTTTGTTACCCCCTATCCCCCTGCCAATTAGCTGATATTCAGAGGTATCAATTTGCTGTCTTAATAAGTTGATATAACCAGCCGGATCAGTATCACCCGCTGCTGTAATAGAATCTCCAAAAAAGACAACTGTCTGTTTTTCCTTATTACATGACATTAAGGCCAAAAGTGAAAGTGAGCATAGAAAAAGTTTTAATTTCATCAGATGAGAAAAAGAAATTGAACGGTTTTTTTAGTAAGCATACACAATAATGCATTTTGCCAAGTTAAATAAAACTTAAAGAGTCTACAATATTTCTCTAAAAACTTAAATTATATGTAGCTGCAAAATTTCAGCCTGTTTGGATAATATTTTTCCTTTAAGTTTATTAAATAAACAACCTAATGATCCACAAGTATGACATCTAAAAATGAAAATAGCTTCCTTAAAAAAGCAGCGATTTGGCAGCATATCAGCAGTTCAGCCTCGGACTTGCTTGACTTTGATCAACTCAAAAATATATACCATAGCATTTATGCAAATGATCCTTTGGGTGTCGCGTGGCTCCCGGATGAAAACACACTTCGTAGTGCTAATGTCAGCCAGTTAATGCAATCACTTAATCTGAGAAATTATGAAACACTCCATCGCTGTTCGGTAGAAAACAGGCCAGAGTTTTGGGAAGAGGTCATTCAAAAGCTTAATGTCAAATTTGAGCAAGCGTACGAACAGTTGCTGGATACTTCTGCTGGAGGAGTGGAAAACCCTACATGGTTGCAAGGTGGTCTTCTGAATATCGTGAACAGTTGCTTTCAGGCAGATACAAACAAAACAGCCATCATTGCTTCGGACGAGAACGGACAGCTACGCAACCTCAGCTATGCACAACTTCAGCAACTATGCAATCAGTTTTCCAATGGATTGTTGAAGCAGGGGTTAAAAGCAGGAGACCGCGTTGTACTTTATCTTCCCCTATGTGTTGAAGCGGTTGCTGCCTACCTAGGCATCATACAGGCAGGCATGGTCGCAGTCCTGGTGGCCGACAGCTTTTCTCCTCAGGAACTGAAAAGAAGAGTAGAAAGCAGTGAAGCCAAAGCGGTAGTCGCATTTGACCATTATCAGTACGGAGGGAAAAAACTGCCCATCTACCCTAAGCTTAAAGAAGCACAATCTCCACCAGCTGTTATTATTCCCCAAGAGGATCAAGCTGAATTGCGAGAGCAGGATATGCTATGGGAAGATTTTCTTGCTGATGAAACCTTCACTCCAGTGATAGGAAAGCCTGATACTTTGATCAGTATACTCTTTTCTTCCGGTACCACTTCTGAGCCTAAAGCCATTCCCTGGAATCAACTCACGCCCATCAAATGCGCAGCGGATGCCTATTACCATCAGGATGTACATCCAGAAGATACACTTACCTGGACCACAGGGATGGGCTGGATGATGGGCCCCTGGACAATCTTTGCTGCGCTGATGAACAAAGCGACACTGGCTCTCTTCACCGGCTCGGCTGCCAGTGAGGCTTTCGGAAACTTTGTGCAGGAGGCAAGAGTCAGCATACTGGGCACCATTCCCTCGCTAGTCAAAGTGTGGAGGTCTACTGCTATGATGGAAAAATACAATTGGAACATTCGGGTTTTTAGTTCCACTGGTGAACCCTCACAAGTTGACGACTACTTGTATCTGATGTGGCTGGCAAAGTTCAAAGCACCCATTATTGAATATTGCGGAGGTACTGAGATTGGTGGCGGATACATCACAGGGACTTTGGTACAAGCTGCTTCTCCTTCCACATTTACCACTCCTGCACTGGGCATGGATCTCCGCTTCAGGGATGAAGAAAGTGGTCATCTGAGTGCCGAGCAGAGCGGAGAGGTGTTTATCGTTCCGCCTTCTATCGGACTATCTCAAAGCCTTCTGAATCGTGATCATCATGAAGAATATTATGAGGGCACACCAAGTCTTGAGGATGGCACGCCCTTAAGAAAGCATGGAGACAGTTACCAGTTATACAACGATCTGCTAGAAGGCACCACTTTCTACAAAAGCCGGGGCAGAGCAGACGATAGCATGAACCTGGGTGGTATCAAAGTCAGTGCGGTGGAGATAGAGAAAATCATCAACCAGCACCCTGCGGTTTACGAAAGTGCTGCGGTAGCCGTTGCTCCAAAAGACGGTGGACCGGAAGCCTTACTCATCTTCTTTACGCCCAAAAGCGATAAGATTGAAAATGATCTGCTCAAAAAAGAGTGGCAAAAAATGCTGAGTCAGGAGTTGAATCCTCTCTTCCGCATCAAAGAAATCATTGCTAAAACTACTCTGCCCCGCACGGCTTCCAACAAACTGATGCGTAGATTATTGAGAAAAGAGTATATGGATTCCCACTAATTTCCGCAGTTTATATAGCAAGGCTACAAACCATTCTCCTATATTTCGCATTAATTACACATGCCTCAGCCTCATCTTCCTCCCGAATCTCTAGCACCTGCACTTCAGTGGTTTCAGCAGCAGGCCTGGAAAGCTTTTGACTTTCAGCAGGAAGTATGGGAAGCTTATCTGAAAGGAGAAAGCGGCTTGCTTAATGCTCCTACAGGAAGTGGTAAAACCTATGCCTTGTGGCTGGCTGCTCTGCTGGAATTTATTCAGACTCATCCTGAGCAGTATCAGGAGAAAAGAGGGAATGGCCTGCAAATCCTCTGGATTACTCCGCTCAAAGCACTGGCCAAAGATATACAACAGGCTATGGAGAAAGCCTGCTCAGGCATGGGTGTTCCCTGGAAGGTTGAAGTTCGCTCCGGAGACACATCTTCCAGCCAAAGGCAAAAGCAGATGCGTGCCATGCCCGAATGTCTGATCACAACTCCCGAGAGTCTGCACCTGCTGATCAGCCAGAAGCAGCATTCAAAGTTGTTTAAGAACCTGAAGTGCGTGATCGTTGACGAGTGGCACGAACTGCTGGGCACCAAACGGGGGGTGCAACTGGAACTGGGCTTAAGCCGTCTCAAAGCAATCCTTCCTAAGCTTAAGATTTGGGGCGTATCGGCCACTATCGGCAATATGGAGCAGGCCAAAGATATTCTTTTAGGACCCAATCACCCACGACCCAACCGGATTATCAAGGCCAATGTTGAAAAGAAGATTGTGGTAGAGAGCATTCTTCCTGACGAGATTGAAAAATTCCCCTGGGCAGGTCACCTGGGCATCAGGATGATGGACAAAGTGCTGCCCATCATTGAGCAAAGCCAGACTACGCTTCTCTTTACTAATACCCGCTCCCAGACCGAAATCTGGTATCAAAAGCTTTTGTCCCGGGTACCGGAACTGGCCGGACAAATGGCGATGCACCACGGTTCACTGGACAACTCGGTACGCACCTGGGTAGAAGACGCGCTGCATCAGGGCATCCTTAAGCTGGTCGTCTGCACCTCCAGCCTTGACCTGGGCGTAGACTTCCGTCCGGTGGAAACGGTCATACAGGTGGGTAGCCCCAAAGGAATTTCCCGATTCATCCAGAGAGCCGGCAGAAGCGGCCATCAGCCGGGAGCGGTCAGCCGTATCTATTTCCTGCCTACCCACTCGCTGGAACTGCTGGAAGGAGCGGCCATCAAAGAAGCCATTAAGCAGAAAATCTATGAATCGCGCCGACCTTTGGAAAAATCTTTTGATGTGCTGGTGCAATATCTGGTGACGCTGGCGGTGGGCGAAGGCTTCCGTGAAGCGGAAGTGTTTGAGGAAGTGAGGCAAACGCATGCCTTCAGAGACCTAACGGATAAGGAGTGGCAGTGGGCCCTGCAATTTATCACCACCGGAGGCGATAGTCTGGGTCAGTACGATGAGTTCGCTAAAGTTATCGTAGAAGAAGGCATCTATAAGGTAGAAAACCGCAGGACCGCCATGCGCCACCGCATGTCTATGGGGACAATCGTCAGCGATCCTGTGCTCAAAGTTAAGTATGCCAGCGGAGGGTTTATCGGTACAATTGAAGAAAGCTTTGTAGCAAGACTCAAAAAAGGCGACAACTTCTGGTTTGCCGGACGTAACCTTAAGTTTGAACGCATCAAAGACCTGACCGTACTGGTGCATAAAGCCCGCGGCACCAGCGGTCTCATTCCCTCCTGGTCAGGCGGTCGTATGCCGCTTTCCTCCCAGCTATCGGAGATGATTCGCTATAAGCTGGATGAGTTTCTTGAGGGCGGCTATCAGGATATAGAGTTAAAAGCCATACAACCCTTGCTGTCTTTGCAGGACAGATGGTCGTGTCTGCCGGACCGACACAACTTTCTGATTGAGAAACTGAGCAGCAGCGAAGGTTATCATGTCTATATGTATCCTTTTGCTGGCAGGGCAGTACATGAAATACTCTCCACTTTGGTAGCCTGGAGAATCAGTCAGATTCAGCCCATTTCCTTTTCTATTGCCATGAATGACTACGGTTTTGAACTGCTGTCTGATACCGAGATTCCGCTGGAAGAAGCGCTGGAACTGGATCTGTTTACCGCTGAAAATCTGATGGAAGACATACTGGAAAGCGTCAACAGTACGGAGATGGCCAAGCGGCGTTTCAGAGAAATAGCCGCTATTTCCGGCCTGGTTTTTCAGGGTTTTCCCGGCAAACCCATCGGCAACAAGCACCTTCAGGCCACTGCCCAGATCATCTATGATGTATTTACTGAGTACGATCCTGACAACCTTCTCATCGCCCAGGCGATGGAGGAAGCACTTTACCAGCAGGTAGAGCAGTCTAAGCTGGCGGAAGTCATGCTGCATATCCGGCAGCAGCGCATTATTATTGAGCATCCCTCCTATCCTACCCCTTTCGCCTTCCCTATCATGGTGGACAGGCTGAGGGAGAAAATCAGTTCCGAGACCTTAGAAGATCGTGTACGCAAGATGCAGCAGGAGTTGGAAGCCTATGCAGCTTTTGGGGAGTAGTACTGATCTTTTAATGCATTGACAATGAGGGGCGAGTAGTCTTACCAATGCTTAACCTCTTCCCATAAGTCATTCCATTGGGCATTCAGGTTAGAATTAGCATCTCTTTTTTCTTCCTGTTCCCACTCTTAAGCTGTTTTTCTCGGGCAATAGCTTCTTCTATGCGAGAAAAAACTTCATAGTAAACCAGCTTGTGCAGATTATAGCGGGCAGAAAAGCTCCTGGGATAATACTTCTGCTTATGCTGCTGTATTCTTCGTTGCAGGTTGGAGGTCATGCCCACATACAAAGTAGTGTGATGGGTATTGGTAATGATATATACGTAGCCACCTCTTTCCATATTTTGCTTTACACAAGTTTGGTGCCTAATGCTATGGATTAGCTTCTTCTGAAAAGGATAACTTACTTACTATCGCCCACTGCGAGCTGTGCAACAGCGAAGCAGTCTCCCGGTGATTAGCAGGTAACAAAATGCTTTTCATATCGGGGGACTGCCACATCGGTTACGCTTCGCTTCACCTCCTCGCAGTTAGCGGTAGAGAGAGTC
The DNA here is from genome assembly GCF_038039535.1 of Catalinimonas locisalis. Lineage (NCBI taxonomy): Bacteria > Pseudomonadati > Bacteroidota > Cytophagia > Cytophagales > Catalimonadaceae > Catalinimonas > Catalinimonas locisalis. The sequence goes on from NZ_JBBPHP010000010.1 coordinate 214,608, forward strand.
ATGGGCTGCATGCTGAATAAATTATAGAGCTTCGTGACAAAAACATACACACGTCTGAAATTCAGCTACTTACAAATAATTATTCAGCACAAAACAACATATTTGTATAGTGCTTTACAGTCCTATTTTATCACTTATAAAATCTAAAAAATCATGAGCGTAACATACAATGTTGTAGCTAAAACAAATTCTCAGAAGCGCAATGCGGCACCCAAGTTTTACGCGGTAGCGCAGAGCAATGGAGAAGTAGACTTTCGTACGCTGGCCAAAGAAATTGCCGAAATCACTACGGTAAGTAAGCCGGATGCTATCGCCGTTTTGGAATCCCTACTGATGATCATCCCTCGTCATATTGAGCGCGGAGAGATTGTACGCCTGGGAGAATTGGGTTCTCTACGCATCACCATCAACAGTGAAGGTTGTGATACCGAAGAAGAGGTGAATGCCAGCAAGATCAAGCAGGCTAAGTTTCGTTTTACTCCCGGTCAGGAGTTGCAGGAAACTTTAAAGACACTTAAATACAGCAGGTTAAAAAAGGCCGCTTCGCCGGTTACTCCCGAATAATATACTGGACTGTAAAGCAGCAAAATTATAGGCACTGAATGACAGACCGTAGGCATGAGCCTGCGGTTTTTTTATGGTTTCTTCCTTCCCCTCTACCCTTCCACCGCCAATATTCACCCCACAAGTCATGCCGTCAGGCATCTTGACCATGCTGAAAGTTCAATGGAGATTTGAGAAAAAAAGAAAGGATTCCTTCACTGCGTTCGGAATGGTGGGAGAAAGGTGAGTGTGCCTCTGGAAAAAGCTCATGAGAAATAAGTCAAAAGATGCTGAGCTTTGGGCTAAAAAGTACTGAGAAATTTTAAAAAGCTCAGCAGTATTTACCCAAATTGTACTGAGCTTTTTACCCGCTACTGCTGAGCATTTGTTTTATCCTTGCTTACCTCTCGTTTATCCCAGTGGAGAAATTTCATTCAACGTCAAAACAATTTATAGTAAGCCTCTGTACTTACGCACAAATACTTCCTTCAAATAAGCGTTATTTCTGTAGACTTACAACCTTTTATCATGTACAATAAATGAAAAAGAAGCCCTCTTCTTTTATATCATAAGGGCCTACCCAGAAACCTTTTCCTTTAGTCATCCCGACGCAAGGAGGGATCTTTTTCAAGACTAGAAAAGATGCTTCCCTTCGGTCAGCATGACCTACTGAGATAGAAAGATAGATTCCTGATAAGGCTCTAAGTGGAAAATTTAGCCCTTAGTAATGGTTTTAATGAACTTTCCCTCTTACTATATCTTTAGGCTAAGTCTTAGGCTTATATTTTTTATAAGGTGAGTTGCTTTAAAAAGCATAGGTATTACAACTTAATTCCGCTTTTGTGGGTCATACATACACAGCTTTAATCCTATAGTTATGAAAATACTTTCAGGCTTACTTATCGTACTATCGGTTATCATTTTCAGTAACTGCCGATCTGATGCAGAACTGTTAACAGAAGAACCACCCTCAGAGGAAACCCAGTTTGAAGGCACCTGGGAATTAAGATCTTCTCACGGAGGACTTCTTCCTGGCAAGGAGTATGCTCCGGGCAGCGGCTTTCTCTTACATTTTAATGGCAACGATTATTATCATTATGCGGAAGAAAAGCTTGTTCAAAGCGGTACTTTTGAACTTGTGAAAGAAGAATTTTTTTACACTGACAGACTTATGGACCGGATCATTTATGACGATGATGAAAGTTCTCCCAAGACATTTCTCCAAATCTCTGGAGATACACTGTATGTTTACTTTGCCGCACCTATTGCAGCAGACGGTATAGAAAAAATATATATAAAGCTAAATGCTGACTACGAAGTATCTCCCCGATAAAGTTTGTCCTGTACTGCTGTAAAGTAACGGCTCAAGATCAAAGAAGGCTAATGGAAGTCCTTATCTGTGGCCTTTTCAAACTTGTTACATTCTGCAAACTTTATAAACCTATGTTACTTAGAGTCTATCCGGAAACCTTTTCCCTTACGTGATGCTGACCGAAGGAAGGTATCTTGTCACTTAAGAGAAAAGATGCCTCGGACCTCGGCATGACATGGGAAGGGAAAAGTCAGCTTTCCGGATTAGTCCTTTATGGATTGCAAAACTGTTTGAGAAAAAAAGAGTTGTATCAGATGATCAAATTAAATTCTTCTCTCAACCTAAAATAATCATCATGAAAATAGGAATCATTGGCTCAGGGAATATCGGAGGAAACTTCGGGATACATCTGGCAAAAGCCGGACACGAAGTGATGTTTAGTTCGCGCCATCCCGAGCAGCTCAAAGCATTGGTGAAAGAAGCGGGTGAGAACGCCTCTAAGGGTACCATTGAGGAAGCCGCAAAGTTTGGCGAACTTATCGTGCTTTCCGTACCCTTCAAAGCCATTGAATCTCTTTCCCATTCCATCGCTGATGAGGTAAAAAACAAAATTATCATTGACACCTGCAATCCCTACCCGGGACGAGATGGGGAAGTCGCCAGCAAAGTGATCCATGATCCTGACATGCGTCAGTCAGCCTACACGGCAAAACATTTTCCGGGTTCCAGACTTGTTAAGGCGCTTAATACCATCTATTTTGAGCATCTGAGGGATTATGCATTCCGATCAGGCGAAGATAAAATTGCATTGCCCCTGGCCGGTGATGATGCTGATGCCAAGCAGATTGTAAGCCAGCTCCTGCAGGATATCGGTTTTGAGCCGGTAGATGTGGGTACACTCGCTGAGTCGGAAGTGATGGAGGTAGATCAACTGCTGTATAACAAGCCTATGAATGCCCGGGATATGAAGGATAAACTGAAGCAGAAGTAATCATCTCTGCCTTATTTTATCTTATTAACCTTCGGACAATATTTACATTTTTAGCATTAAAGCTCTTGAAAATTTTGTCTTCCATGCCTGCAAACTCACCGCGCTCAAACGTATAGCTGATCTTTTGGTCTTGCAGATAGCTGATGGCATCACATATGGAAGTAAGCGACTCCAGGATATGAGAAGTAAGCAGAATGGTCTTTCCCTGTTCTCGCAGTGCTTTGATGATGATCTTTAGCTTTTGTGTGGTTTCCAGGTCAACCCCATTAAAAGGTTCATCTAATATCATGATGTTCCGCTTTAGTGCGATGATTCCCATAAAAGCCAGCTTTTTCTTCATCCCGGTGGAGTACTCTTCTATGAAACGATCCAGCGGGAGTTCAAATAAATCATTCCAGCCATTGAGGTCAAAAGCCTGATTTCTGAGGCAGAACAAGCGGAGATATTCTCTACCGGTGATCCTGGAGTAAAAAAAAGGATCGGTTTCCAGGTAAGCAATGTCTTTTCTTTTCAGTATATCCTCACGAAAACTTAGCTTACCCCTGTCCAGCGTTTTCAGACCGTAGAGGGCTTTGAGCAGTGTTGTTTTCCCTGATCCGTTCAGACCGACCAGTCCATGCACGCTAGCCTCCGGGATTTCCAGGAATAAGTCCCTGTTGACGGCTTGCTTACCATAGCTCAGGCTCACATTTTCAATACGAATCATTCAGATAAGCTTTAAGGTTTACTATGGCTTTGTGCTGATAATTGAACATCATCACCAGCGGCACAGGTACAAAGAAAGGGACAAACAAGCTTAAAACATATATAGCGATAAATATACTTTTGTCCACAGATTCACCGGGTACATAAAAACTATACTTGAGGTTAATGCTCAGGATTTGTATCACTGAACAGACCAAAATGAGCACTGGAAGCACATACCAGTAAGCGGTATTCCCTAATAAGTAGATCAACATCAGAGGTGTGCAGCCCGTCCAGAACAGCAGCAGTTGCATCTTCCATTTCATGAACATAAACTGTCGGGGCGCTAACTGAAAGACTTCTACCATCTGCAGCGGTTCGCCTTCATTGTAAAAAGTGGTGGAGAGCAGGGTAAAAAGCACTAAGACTACAAAGGCCACATAAGGATATTGATAAAGAGAAATAGCAAGCATATAAAGGGCAGTGATAATAAAGCTATGCTTTCTTATGCCGCTTTTCCACTCAAAAGATTCGGCAGGGATCAGCTTAAGTCTGTGGAGAGCAGCTCCATTGCTCATCAGTATTACATTGACAAAGGGAATAATGCTGGTGGCCGTAAAGGAGAGCAGGCTTGTTATCCACTGCTGGTCCAGGAGAAGCCTAACATAAAAAGGGCTGGCAATCAAATGATATTCTACAGCATAAAGCAGATACCTCCTGATGGGCAGAAACTTGAGAAAAGCTTTGTCCTTTCTGAGTATGTGGAGGGAAAAAAGCGAGAAGATGAGCACAAAGCACAGCAAATCAGGGCTTAAGGTGAAAACTCTGGCTAGGGCAAACGATAATAAGACCAAAACAATGAGGCATCTGAAGAGGCCTAATTCTTTTAAAACCCTGATGAGTTGCTTCAGATGTAAGGACAAAAAGCTTAGGATCATCCTACTTCATTTCATCGCTCCAGGGTAATACCCGCAAGCCCATCAGTTGATCCTCCCGGTTGATCACTACTCTTACCTCAGGTTCAGATTGGGAGAAGTTACCCTTGAAACGAAAAATGGTAGCTTCCATCCCGGTTTGGGAAACCTCGTAAGCCTCCTGAAAATCCATTGAGCCTTCGTAATTTCCCACTTGTGCCTTGATCTGCTGGTAGGCCTGCTTTTGCATGTCTTCGGTAAACATATCTATAATCTGAGGAATAGCATCCTCTTCAGTAAAAGCATAGTAGCTTCCTTCTGCCATTTTACCAAGGATTTGATTGGCGAGATCTTCAGCAATTTTTACGTCAGAAGGGTTAACCGCTTCTACAGCAAGCTTTTCTACCTGAGGCTGCTCCTGTGCATTTGCCTGAAAGCCCAGTAGTAAACAAACTGCCAAACACAGGAAACGGACTGTATACATTGAGATAAATTTGTGACTTCTATTCATGATCAAGGAAAAATAGGTTTGTGAGTAACTAATTGTTTATTCATAAATTTTTAAATGCTGCCCAAGATAAAAAATGTAAAGCAGCGTACTTGGTTTACCTTTCTGCGGAACTATCAGTAAATATCTATAATATTTTCATAAAGGTTGGTACAACACGTACTTGTATTCATCGTCCTTCAATGTCATCTCAAAAACAAATAAAACACTTTGTCTGCCTTAAGTACTCACAAGCTCACGTCTTTTTTGCTAGTCATCTTTGTGCAGGAGAAAAATAAAAAAAGTGAATATCTATTGAAGATAGCTTAACATTAGTCATTACTCATTGTTACACTTTAAATCTCACATGATATTTTTTTTGAGATTTCTATTTTTTCTTATTTAACCCAAATGCATCATGAACATTTTAGTTGCAGGAGCACATGGAAAAACAGGGCTCCAAATTGTAAAGTTATTAACAGAAAGAGAACATAATGTACTAGCCATGATCAGAGATGACTCCCAATCCAGTGAAATGGAGAAGCTGGGTGCCACACCTTTTGTGGCCAACCTTGAAGGCGATGTAGAGTTTGCCGTAGAAGGAGCTGAAGCAGTTATCTTTGCCGCAGGCTCTGGGCCTGATACAGATGAAGAAAAAACCTGGGCAGTAGACAGAGACGGTGCTATCAAACTGATAGAATCATGTGAAAGGAATGGTGTAGAAAGATTCATCCTTCTGAGCTCGGTAGGTACAGATGAGCCCGAAGCAGGCCCTGAAGCTTTACAGCATTACCTCAAAGCTAAGGCGGAATCAGAAGATAGGTTGATAAAAAGTAATCTGAACTATACTATTGTTCGTCCGGGTATGCTCAACAACGATCCTGAGACGAATCACATTATCGCTCAGGAAAGTCTGAGAGGAAAAAAAGGGCAGATATCGCGCTCAGATGTGGCTTTATCCATTGTTGAGTCACTTGAAAACCAACATACTTATCGCAAGACTTTTGAAGTCATTAGCGGAGGAAATATGGAAGTAGAAAAAGCGTTGAACAGCTTATAATTCACTAAACCATTTTCAATAAAAAGCTCATCACTACTATTTATGTGTAGTAGCCGGATGAGCTTTTTCTTATGGCTTAAGCTTTCCTGCTAAATCTGATAGTCCTTTGGATTGAGCATAATTGTAAGCAGTATTCCCAGCATTATCTTTGATCGTTTTGTCTGCGCCATTATCAAGTAACATATCAATGATTTCCTGCTGACCAAAAGTAGCAGCATAAATGAGTGCTGTAGCACCATTCATGTTTTGTGCATTTACATCTGCGCCATAATCCAGTAAAAGTTGCGCGATATCCTGATGACCTTTGAAACACACTCCCATCAGCGCAGTGTTTCCGGCAGCATCCCTGGCATTTACATCTGCACCAGCCTCCAACAAAAAACGAGTGATTTCATATTGTTCGCTATAGCTTGCCATTGTCAATGGTGGGAAACCCTTTGCATCTTCCTTTTCCTTTAGACTTGGGTCTTCTTCAAGCCTCTTTTTCAAGTCTTCTACTTGACCACTTTTGATAAGTTCAAAAACATCCATAATGATAATGATTGAAAAAAATTAGGCACAAAATTTAAGATGCCAGTTTACCTATTTATTTATTCTAAATCAATGAATTAAAGTTTGGATTAAGGAATATCACCTCTGTAAAATCTGGATTTACTCTAACTCGCAAATTGATTTAAACTTAGATACCTGCTTAAAAATTTCACTTATAAGTAGTTGACTGCCAAATATTTAAAATCAATATGGAAAGTAACACTTTACTGTACAATAGGACTTAAATATACATGTTATCTTGTAATGAAATTATCATCAGCTCAGGTAGATTATGACACTTTAATGAAAACGAATTCAAAGTGTGCCTCGTACATATAACTGACTCACATTAATACTTTGTAATACAACAGATAAGTTTAATATTGATTTACTCTAGAATAAACATATGAATTTTCATACCAGAAAATGGGTAAAACCAGAGGATTTAAACCCCAATAAAACTTTATTCGGAGGTCGCTTACTACAATGGATAGATGAAGAGGCTGCACTCTATGCCGTTATCCAATTAGAGAATCAACATGTAGTTACCAAGTATATATCTGAGATCAATTTCATCAGCTCAGCGATTACCGGAGACATTATTGAAATAGGAATTGAGCCGGTATCTTTTGGCAAAACTTCTTTGACGGTACGCTGTCTTATCCGTAATAAGATGACCAGAAAAGAGATCTTGTCTATTGATAAAATCGTGATGGTTAACCTGGATGAAAAAGGAATTCCTACGCCTCATGGAAAAACAAATGTGGAGTTTGTGAAAGACCGACTCAACGCTCAGGATGAGATGAAAAAGTAATTTCCATTATATCCCTTTTTTGTCTTTAGTAAATTCTTTCATAATGGTTTCACTACTTCCTACCTGAATATAACCTTTCAATTCTGCGTGAGTGGCTGCTTCCGTTGTGTCTTGCTTGATAATCAACTCAACTCCTTTTTTGGAAAGCTCAGCTGAAATAGATTTTACCACTTCGCTGCGGTTAGGATTACTGACATCACGAATATAGATAGATAAAATCCTGCCCGGATACTCTTCCACCACCTGCTGGTAAATTTCCGGATCATGCTGTCCGCTGTCACCAATCAGTATGAATTTTAGCTTAGGATAAAACGAAAGTATTCTCCTGATTTTGTCAAGCTTATGACTCGCATGCTTTTCTTTGATAAATTTAGTTTCGCTGATCCCGATATCCCTGAGTAAAATCGGTCCTTTAGGGATGTTATTAAGTTCAAAAAAATCAGCCAGCAGGTCATACATATTCCAGGGGCTACTGGAGACGTAAAAGATAGGATTGTGCTGAGATCCATCTTTTCCCTTTTGTAAGGCACGATAAAAAGCTGAAACGCCCTTGAAGGGCATCCTGGTCTTGGCATTATTGGTCATGGCCATACGGATGATTTCAATTCTATGTGTGGTTTTAGATATCAGTATGGTATCATCAATATCAGAAATCACACCGAAGTAAGATTTTTTATCAGGTATCATCACTTCCCCCAAACCGACTATCTCTCTAGGCTCAGCATAAAGTCTATCCAGAAGTTTGAATTTGACTGTATGCCAGAGTTGATCATCAGCTAAAGGTTGATGAAAAGAGGTTTCCAGATGAAAGTAGCCCTCATCATCAGCCTTTATATCTGTTTCACTGTCCTGAAATTTAGCTTTTAACCGTACAAAAGGTATTTCACGGCTCATATAACGACGAGCCATAGCTTTTACATTGGTCCAGGTACTATCATGAACGTTAGGCTTGGCCAGACTACTTTGTTCCAGTACCCTGCCTCTGATGGTAATTCTTTCTTCATTACCATATCCACAGTAAGGGAAAATGATTACATCTCCCAAACGCCCTTTACGTACCCTCCTTTCTATCCTCCAATGGTCAAAGTGTAGTTCTGCTTGACTGAGTTTTTTTAGTAGAAAGCTTTTTAGGTTCACTTTTATTTATCTTCCTGTTTGACCACTTCCATTAAATGCTCTACACTTTCCCGGGTTATCAATTCCTGTTCCAGCGCATGTAAAGCGGGTACTGTGGTATCTTCTGCCAGTACCATGTCAATACCTCTGGCTTTCACTTGTTTGGCGATTTCACGTACTTCTTTATCCCGCTTATCTTTAGTGACATCGCGGATATAAATGGCTTTGATATGAGAGGGATATTTTCTGCTTAGGAACTCATATATTTCAGGGTCTTTCTGACCACTATCGCCAATCAGTATGAACTGCATATCCGGATAGAGTAAAAAAAGTGTAGTGATTTGTGTCACCTTATGTTTACCGTGTCCACTTTTAATAAAGGTATCTTTATCAATCCCCAGATCTCTGAGTAAAAATGGACCATTAGGTATCTCATGTACTTCGCAAAAATAGTCAAGAAGTTCATATAGATTCCAGGGACTGCTGGAGACATAAAATACAGGGTTATGCTGTTCTCCATTGCTACCGGCATACAAGGCCTGGTAAAAGGCAGATATACCTTTAAAAGGAGTTCTTGTGCGAGCGTTATTGAAAAATGTTAGCTGTGCTTTTTTTATCAGGTCGGAGGAACGAGAAATCAGAATCGTATCATCTACGTCTGAGATGACGCCATATTCACTTTTGTTAGGGATGAGGACTTTTCCTTTACCCTTAACCTCACCCTGAGAAGGGTAAACTTCGTCCAACAGTTCAAAATGAATATCGTACCATTTCTCTGTACTGTCTTCAATCTCAAAACCTTCCAGCATAGCATGGAAATAACCCTCACTATCGGTCTTTACTACCTGCTCAAGGCCCTGAAAAAATATCTTTACCCTTACATTGGGAATCTCATCGCTCTCATAGCGACGATACATGATCTGTATATTCTTCCACAAACTCGCTCCTTCTTTAGGAGGCTTACGTCCTTCAGCTTCCAACACACGTCCGTTTACCAGTACTTTTTCGGCATTTCCGAAGCCTTTATAAACCTGTATGGTAAGGGGATCCAGAAGGTTAAGCTTTTTCTTTACATAGAATGAAGATTGATCATAGGTGGTTTCTACTGCACTTAGTGACTTTAACAAAAAATCGGATATTGCTGTCATAAAAAATAGTCTTTGCTAATACAAGTCTTCTGATAAGGGATTTGTTTGCTCAAATACCTTGTAATCATTTAAGTCATCAATTAAATGTCCTAATGCAATGATGCAACAGAACCTGGCTTTATACCAGCGGATACTTCTTGATATCAAAAAGCACCATCGCATTAGCATAACCTTTAGGTAAAGTAATGGTCTTGGTAGCCCGCTGCCCCTGTTCATTGACAAATGATTGTATAAGCTTCACTTCTTCCGGTACACTGAGCTGTACCACAAAATCTCCTTCCGGGGTGTTTTTGTTGAGAGACATATAACCCTTGGCTATTTTACGCAGTCTTTCTTTGGGTGCGGTCTGATCAAAAACTGATGACAGGGTGTTGCGTGCCGCCGAGGTAATCAATGAAACTACTCCTCCCCCTGGTATCAGGCTTAAAGCACCACTTACTGCCTGTCCAAAAACCCTATGCAACAAGGCCGCAATCTTATCCTGCTTCTCAATGGCGCTGATCTCTACATCAATGCCTGACTCGCCTATGATAGCACCTTTAAAAATGATCTGATCTTTGAGAGGTATCCCAGTGAGCTCTAATGTCTTATTGTCTTGCAGGTAAACTTCCATGACTGTCGTAGGAGCCTGCATCTGAGGATTGGGATAAATGATTGACATAGAGAGCAGGTTACTTCCTTCCCCTTCACTTACTTTTCCATTTTCAATAATGGTAATGGACTTTAGTTTAATCTGAAATATCATAGATGGTGTTATGGTGTTATGGTGTTATGGTGTTATGGTGTTATGGTGTTATGGTGTTATGGTGCGTACATGATTAGTAATGAAAGGGTTACGATTCTTATGACAACGTCTCAAAATCAAATATTTACTCCCTACTCTTCTTTGGGAGCTTTGCCATCAGCACGAACGGTCATCAGTCGTTTGAGTAAGTCAAACCAGAAGGGAGCGCCTAAAGTAATGGCCAGAGCGGTGACAATCCAGCCGGGAATAGCCCTTAACCATCCCCAGAGTGACAGTTGCCCTACATTGATGGGCGCATACTCAATTTCACTCCACCCCATACCTAATGCCGACGAACTCATGCTGATCTCCTCTTCAATGAGATAATAGACCTGCCTCTGCAAACTGTCCATACTCATCTCTTTTACATCTACTCCCCTTTTCTGCTGGCTTTCAATAAAGGTTTCTGCCTGTTCAATGATTGCGGTTCTGGCTTCCGGATCAATAGACAACTTCTTGGCTATTTTAAAAGTATCAGCATTGAGTACTATGCTAATAGTGAGCCCCAGAAAAAAAAGGATGATCTGTACTCTTGTCTTGTACCATGAGGTGGCCTGCATCATCATTTCCTCGTACCATACTTCCAGATTCTTCTTGAAGCGTTCCAGGTTTCCTTCTGCCTCTGTCAGAAATGATTGCAATACTTGTTTGGTCTTACTCTCAGGAAGCCGGTTAATGCCTTGTTTTACCTTATCCAGCGTACCACCCTCTTCGGCATAGAGTAATTCCAGTATAACTTTAGAAAAATACTTATTGCTGATGTAGGATGGAAAGCTTCCCTTTTCTTTTCTCCTCAGTTTCTGTATCAGTGGATGTTCAAAAAACTTGTGGCAAAGCACATCATCTTTGCCATCATCATTGAGCATGGTCTGCAGGGCAATCTTGAGGTTAGTCCCCCGAGAGTAGAGCCACTTCATCACCATCTCATTGAGGGTGGTAGCCAGCAGACTTAGCAGCAGGTAGACAAAGATAAGGCCGATGACTACCTCCAGTACTTCTAATCCGAACATGGAGTTTAGGTTAGTTTTTGATCGTGGTCATGGTCTAAACCATTAGTTGATGAAGATAATAAGTATTCTCCAAAGCAGTACTATGCACAGACAGGCTTTTGGAACGAATATTCACCCTCATGCATCCCTGCTGAGCGTATTGGTAAAGCAATACATGCATATTTTCAATTAGTACTTATGAGTATACTTATCATATTTGTTGCATTTTTAATCATATTAACTAAACAAAATTGACAATATGTCATTGATATTATTAATATGATTTACTTCTACCATTATAAATTACACAGCTATGGAACAATTAGGTAATGCAACTTTTGAAAATTATGTAGGTCTGGAACAGGGATATTCAGAGATGGCCTACCAAATGGTATCTCATGTACTAACCCTGGGCTATGCCGTGATGTTTGCCGGATTATTGTACTTTGTACTCACTATCAAACAGGTGGCTCCCCGCTACAGAACCTCTTCAATACTCTCGGTAGTGGTGATGGTTTCGGCTTCGCTACTCCTGTATGTACAGGCACAGAACTGGACAGCCGCTTTTTCCTTTGACTTAGAAAGAGGTAGATACTTTTTGGCACCCGGTGCGGACTTGTTTAACAACGGTTATCGCTATCTCAACTGGCTGATAGATGTGCCCATGCTCTTGTTTCAGATCTTGTTTGTGGTCTCCCTCACCAAAAGTAGTTTCTCCAGCGTTCGTAATCAGTTCTGGATTTCAGGGGCCTTTATGATCATTACCGGCTATATTGGACAATATTATGAGGTGACCAACCTTCCCAGATTTGCGATTTGGGGTGCAGTGTCTACCGTCTTCTTTATTCACATACTCTGGTTGATGCGCAAAGTGATTAACGAAGGGAAAGAAGGTATCCCGGCACCTGCTCAGAAGACACTAAATACAATATGGTGGCTATTTGTCGTATCCTGGATGCTATATCCCGGTGCCTATCTGATGCCTCATCTGGCAGGAATCAATGGAGCACTCTTTAATGAAACCGGTGTATTGGCTCGTGAGATCACTTACACGATTGCCGATGTATCTTCTAAGGTAATCTATGGCGTACTGCTAACCGTGGTAGCGCAGCATCTAAGTAAAGCCGAAGGCTATAATTACCAGAAAATGACCAGCAAGGATAAAGTGCTCAACTAGGGCTATCCATAAACTTCTTATAAATTTTGGTAAACAGCTCATCACAATTTTCTGCTAATGCAGAAAATTACCTTAAGGTGTATGCACTTAGCTTGATTTTAGTGTATACACCTTTTATATTAGACAACATTTAAATGATCATCTATGAACAATCTAAGGTATGCACTAAGCCTGGGTATAGCACTACTAATCATTTCGGCATTAAGCGAAATAGATTACAGTCACTTTACATTCCAAAATGCCTCTTTGAGCTTAACTAAAATTGCTGCACTATTGCTGGCGGCTTATACGCTGTGGAGTAAACGTACTACTGAAAGATTGAAGGATAGAAAAATTGTCAGGAACATCCGGCTCCTGCTCACTGCTTTGCTTGTTTACGGATTTGTCAGATCGTCTGGGGACTGGATTTCAGCAGTTTTTCTTTGGCGGATGCTGGCTATGAATTTACTTTGCTGGGCCTGATTACCCTGAGCCTCATCGTAATCTGGACAAGTAGTGTTGAGGAACTGCTGCTCAAAGATTAATTGTAAGGCTTAAGCTCGTATACTTGTTAAGCGGCTTGTGAGTTGATCAGCGTTATATGAGTTCTTTAACAACTCTACTGTTATTCAATAGATCAAATCTCATCATTGCCATTGAAATTAAGGCCTGCCAAAGTCACCTCAGCAAGCCTTCCCCATCTACTCTATGCGTGAGTACGCACCACTATTCCTAACACTTCCAATAATTGCGGCTCATCTTGAAGCGCAAAGCGGGCTGCCTTGCGAAAATTACTCATCCAGGCATCCATCTTACGCATGGCCTCATTACGCTTCTGGGTAGCGTGCTGCGCTTCTCCCTTGCAGGCAAAGTGCTTATGACGGCCTTCATACAGTGCCTGTATGGAAGCCTGCATCTGAGCCATTTCTTCTTCACTAATGTACTGTGCAATAGGGCCACTATTCTTTAGCAGTACGCTGTAAAAGTTGTCAACGTAGGCCAGCCAGTTGTCAATAGAGACATCCAGCTTGCCCAGGCCCAGCTGTGTATACACTGACTTGTCATTTGCATAGGCGATCTTGGCTAATTTACGGTGGATAGCATGTGTTTGCTTGGCCTTACGTAAATCATCCTTAAATGCCTTGCCTACACCAAACTGATCCCCGTACTTCTGGTTCTGACTCTCATGCAGTATGCGAAACTCTTCCAGATTCGCTTTGCCTTCCTGTAGCATAGGCAGCGTATACCCTACCCTTTTCAGGGCTGCCATTATGTTGGAATATTTCATGCTATTATCAATAGCCGTACTCATCCGGGTCATCTTTTGTACAATGGTTTGTCTCATAAGCTATGTGCTTTTTATACAAAGATAGGATAGCCCATCGCTAGCAAACCACGGTTTGCAGATCGCAAAAGCACAGATGTAAGCTAGTCATTTAAATAAGAAAGAAGCCTTGTCAACAGCCCTGAATTCAGATTTTAAGCCTTTGATTATGAGAGGGGTAGAAAGGGAAAATGATGTTTTGTACGGATACCTTACTTTCCCCAATGGGGAGCCTCATAGATTGCGTTGAATTATTACATTCCCCGACGGGGAAAGCCATGTTTTGGGTACGAATCATCACTTTCCCTATTGGGGAATGCGGGCAAAAGGTTTAAAATTTCATCTTCCCCAGCAGGGAAAGTGAGGAAAAGCATATGATTCTTCTATTTCCCCTAAAGGGAAGGTGAGAGATGAGGATCATTTAACAGGCAAAACTATATGGCAATGAAAAAAATTATCATCCGACAGAGCATTCACCCTATCGTAACGTGGAATAACCTTCATGGTAGTAAGCACAGACGGAAAATGAGATGAAGCTTATGAGTATTCCTTTAAATGTGTAGCAACCCCTAATGAGATAAAGCCGTATTTATTCGGGAGATAAATAATTGATGATTCTTATAACCTGTTAGCTGAAAAGACAATGCTGCGTAATCGTATTACAAATGATGTAAGAGCATGTTTAAATTTTGAAAAGAGCGGGTCAATGAATAAACTTTAGGTTGACCAAAACTTAAAGATTTATGCAAA
>NZ_JBBPHP010000110.1:0-1093 GCF_038039535.1 Catalinimonas locisalis
TTACTTGATTTATACACAGATTATCTTCTAGTCTCTACTAGCCAAGCAAGTGCTACAGGCCTGTCTCGCATGCTTGATGGTGAGCTTAGTCATGACAAGATTACCCGTTTTCTGTCAAATGAGGAGTTCACATCTAAGACTCTATGGAAGTTGGTCAAGCCTACTGTTCGTCAGGCCGAGCAGCTAGGTCAGCAGAGCTTTCTTGTCTTAGATGACACTGTGGAGACCAAACCCTATACCCAAGAGAATGCTTTGATATGTTGGCATTATGATCATACTGTGAATAAATCGGTAAAAGGTGTTAACCAGATCAGTAGTCTATTCTATAGTGCAGGCATTTCAGTTCCTGTAGGGGTAGAGTTTGTAGAAAAAGATGTTTGGCAGATCAATGTTAAGGGCAAGCTGGTACGGAAAGCATCTATTGGCAAACAAGAGTTATTTAGAAGGCTTGTCAAGCAGGCTAGCATCAATTTATCCCATGTAGACTACATTTTGGCAGATTCTTGGTTCAGTTCAGCAGAGAATATGCGCTTTATCAAACAAGACTGCGGATATAATTTTATCATGCCTTTAAAGAAAAATCGCAAGGTTGCCCTAAGTAGCTGTGCAAAGCAAGCGGGAGAATATAAGCGACTGGATTCACTGGATTTGCAAGAAGGGGAGCATGTCAGAATCTATCTTGAGCAAGCGGCCGCCGCTGCGGTTGATTTTGCCATATGGCTCACCAAAGCCGTCTATCATAATAAAGACGGTAGTGTGGGAGAACTCTATCTTGTAACCAGTGACTCAGCGCTTTGCGCAGAAGAGATCAAAGCCTTCTATGCTTACCGTTGGAATGTAGAAATTATGTACAAGTCGGTTAAAAGCAACGCATCATATGCAAAGTCTCCGACAGGAACTGTTAGAACACAAAAAAATCATTTCTTCTGTTCTATGGTTGCATTCTGTAAGCTTGAACAGATTAAACTCAAGACAAAAAATAATCATTTTGCTCTAAAGGCAAAGTTATATCTACCAGCTATTAAAACTGCCTTTGCCTATTTGAATGATATAAAGCAAGGATTAGGTATCAGCTTAGTTGCGTAACTTCAGT
>NZ_JBBPHP010000111.1:0-1059 GCF_038039535.1 Catalinimonas locisalis
TAAAGAAAACAAGGCCTAACATTATGTATCGGCTATCGCTTCGGCTAAAGCCTTCGCCAGCCGCTACATCGGTCGTTAGGCCACATGCAAAATGGAATTAAAACTTTTAAGTATTCAAAAACGTACCTATATTAGTACTTATATAAATACTTAATACTATGATTGCAGCCAATTATACAGAATTTAGAACTCATCTTAAAAAGTACCTGGATGATGTTGAGCAAAATCAGGAGACTTTAATTATCAAAAGAGGATCTGGCAACGGCACAGTGATGCTATCACTTGACGAATACAATTCACTAATGGAGACAGTTCACCTCTTGAGTTCAAAGAAAAATGCAGATCGACTTTTTGAGTCAATACAGCAAATGAAAGAAGGTAAAACAATCAAAAAAGGATTAATTGAGGATTGATGAACATTACCTTTTCAAAAAATGCTTGGGAAGATTACACCTCATGGTTGACTGAAGATAAAAAGATGTTGAAGAAGATCAATGATTTGATCAAAGACATTCAAAGAACGCCGTTTGAAGGCAGAGGAAAACCTGAACCTTTAAAGTATGAACTTTCAGGCTATTGGTCTAGACGCATTGACCGCGAGCATAGATTAGTTTATCAAGTCTCTGGAAGTGAAATACTGATTTATAGCTGCAAATATCATTATGATAAATGATGAGAAGCACGATGGCCTAACAAGAGCTAGCCCCAACCGGGCGGAAAGGTGAACTTGAAAGGTTATTGCCCCAATCGCGAAAATTGTAACTTGAAAATAAAACGCAAACAAGGCCCGGTATGATGGCTAGCCTTGGCGTTAGAGGCAACCGGAAGATGAAAAAAAGATTGGCTTATCCTTCAATGAGTCAACAGATAAAGATGATTTTCAGGGCGGAATAATGTATTTCATAGATTGTAATATTTTAAGATTTAGGCTACAAGTACGTTGAGGCGTTCTTTGTTAGTAGATCTGGGATATTTTTTCCTGTGGCTTATCCTGCAATGAGTCAACAGATAAAAATGAAATTCAGGGCGGAAAAAGGCATTTCATAGATTGTAATATTT
>NZ_JBBPHP010000112.1:0-1040 GCF_038039535.1 Catalinimonas locisalis
CTGGAATTCTAAGATAAAAACAATACAAATAGCTATAACTTTTCCAAGAATGTATGCTTTACTTCGTATTCCATATTTTCTTTATCAATACCCCCAGTCCAGGTGAGGGGCATTGACAAAGAAAAATATTAGTTTGATCAGGCGGCCTGGCCATACTGTGGCATAACCACATACTCTGTTCCCCGATTTACCGTGGCAAAAACGCGATTGACCAGTTTAGCCCTAACGGCATTGAGAGCAGATAATTTGGCTTTACCCTGTTTGACTTTGCGTTGATAGTAAGCTTTCAATTCCGGGTCATGTTGTACTGCGGCACTGGCGCAGTTGCTGAGTAAGGCTTTCATTTTTCTATTGGCGAGGGGGCTGATCTTAGTCTTACCCCGAATGCTACTTCCTGAATTGTATTCAAAAGGGGCTATTCCTGCGTAACAAGCAAACTGTCGTCCGTTATCAAAAGCGGTGAAGTCCTGGGTGTAGATCAGCAAAGCCACGGCTGTGATCATACCAATCCCTACTACAGAAGTTATTAAACGGAAGTGTTTTTGTATCTGCTCATCTTCTTGCAAAGTAGCTTCCATTTGTTTATCAGTATGTTTGATTTGTTGCTCCACCAACTGTAGCTGCTTCTCAGATTGTTTGATGATGAAGCTGTTATCAACCGAAGAAGAAGTGTCTTTTAAATCCTGTATTGTCTGTTTCAGGCTGACTTTAGTCTTGGTAAGCCGATCACGAAAAGCCATCAGATTTTTAAGGTTTAGTAAACAGGTTGAAGGTAGTTGCATCGGTTGTAGCTTGCGCTGATGCAAACAAGCAAATTCAGCGATACGGCAGGCATCTATCCGATCGTTTTTGCCCCTGGTAATGCCTAGAGACTTCTTCAAGTGCAGTGGACTTATTAGTGTATAATATAGTCCTTATTCTTGCAAAAAACAGCATACTGCTAAGGTATAGTGGCCTGTGTGTTCCATACAGAAAAAACTATTACAGGCATCTACTTTTTGCTTTTTCAACCAGGCAGTCAACTGCTTAAATCCGGCCTT
>NZ_JBBPHP010000113.1:0-1007 GCF_038039535.1 Catalinimonas locisalis
CATAATAAGTTTCTATACCCCAGCGGAAACAATATAGTTGTCCGAAGCAGATGGTGGGAAACTGTTCTTGATCTAATAATGAGGTGATGAGTACTTCAGTTTGTCCAGAAGGTAGTTTTACCTTAACGAGCCTGACCTTGACTGGCGCCCGTAAGTCACAAGGTAAGTTTAACTTCAGCAAACGTTTTTTACTGGTTGGGGTAGCCGTAAAGGTTACAATAGCTGTCTGTCGGCTACCGTTGACAAACCTATGTACCGTTTTGTTGAAGTTAGTTTGACAGCGTAACAAAAAATCTCGCTTAAAGTGCATATGCAAGTAGATTAAAGCAAAACCTGCATATCCACGATCATAAACCGTAAGAGTTTTGTCTGGCAAAAGGTTTATCCATTTGAGTGCGGTGCTTAATTCATCAGCATGCGCACTGGATATTTTGCTTTTCAAGCAAATACCATTGAGTACATCATAACATATCATTACTTGAGCTAAGGCAAATGATCCTGCTTGATTAAGATGGCTGCCAAACACTTTCATAATAGCAGGACGATTAGGTAATAATGCTGTAGTACCGTCCATAGCGCAGAGTTGAAAGCCCTTCCAGCGCTTCATACTATTGGCATTCAGGATAGTCCATTTGATAATTAAATGCTTGTTCCAATCTTGGAAAAACACAGCTTTGAGCTTATAGCGAGCCTGACTAAATGCCCCCTTTGTTGGTACGTGTATCTTATGAATAAACGTAAAGAAGTGATCTAATTCAATGCACAAACTCTTCTTCACCAAATTAGTGATGAAAAGCACCACCAATGTAAAGGTGAGTTTTCTGGTTCTAGTGAAAGCTTCTTGATGGTGGCAGTACTTTTCACGTTGGTGAGAAGCAGTGGTCAAAAACGTTTTCAATTCAGCAATTATTTGTACATTCGTATTCATTGGATAAAGAGATAAAATAGTTTGTAATAGGTTTCCGCTTTTACAAACAATGCTCTTTATCCTCTATTCCAAATCCTTA
>NZ_JBBPHP010000114.1:0-1003 GCF_038039535.1 Catalinimonas locisalis
ACAAGTTCTTAATAATGTACAATTAATCAATTACCTTTAAATCCCTTAATTCTGTAAACCCATTCCAGGACTATTCAGATCCAACAAGTGTAAAATTTCCACCAATATGGTTGGGCAGGATACCTTTGTCTTTTTCTTAGAATATTTATATCTAAATGCTTGCTTTTTTAATAGAACGCTTTGTTAGGGGCTGCCTATTTTACTTCAAAATTAATATCAAACTCATATTCCTCTTTTCCATCTATTGTTTCAACAACGTATTTTGGTGTTATCTTATTCATTCCTTTTTGATATCTGTTTTTATCAATCATTACATGAGGGAAAGATGATACGTCAAAGGTCAATGTATCCTTCCAGTGTTCCTCATTTATGATAATCTTTGTTGGAAAGCTTGAGTTACTTGCTGAAAAATACACATCTGTCACATAAGTCTCTCCATATTTTATCTCATTTGATTTTGCTACAGGCACTAAGGAAAAAGTATCAAATCCTAAATCAGTTGAAAGTGCAAAATCTATTAGTTGAGACAAAATCTCGTTTTCAACGATTTGTATTTTCTCTGCATCTATTTCAGAGTTGGATTGGTAATAATCATTCGTTGCAGTTTCTAACGTATTTCTTATTGTTTTCGGAAAATTCACTTCATGTTGCTTAATGTAGTTGATAATTTGGTTACTCGAGTAACTAGGCAACATCATGTAACAGGTATCCGATATTCCTTTGATTTTTTCAGCTAATTGAAAAGCCCATTTTGCCTTTTCTGGCATTTGCTTATTATAATAGCTTATTTTGTCATATTTTTCATCTATTGAATGAGTAAGAAATACATTTCTTCGTAATTTATTTTCTCCAGTCTCACATGCTGATAGACTTAAAACACCAATTATGAAGAATAATAAGTTTCTTTTCATGTATTTACTTTCTGGTTCTGACTAACGTCAAATTTGGTGCTTATTATCAAGTAGTTGCAAAGCCCACATCTTCAGGCTTTAGCTCCAATTTA
>NZ_JBBPHP010000115.1:0-866 GCF_038039535.1 Catalinimonas locisalis
AGAGCATGTTTAAATTTTGAAAAGAGCGGGTCAATGAATAAACTTTAGGTTGACCAAAACTTAAAGATTTATGCAAACTCAATATGAGAAGCTCACCGACCCGCAGTGGCAAATTATGAAAGAATATCTACCAGTGCAAAGACGCAGGAAACATGATCTACGGATTATTGCAGATGCTATTTTTTGGTATCTACGGATTGGGAGTCAATGGAGAAATCTTCCAGAATATTTTCCAAAGTGGCAGATCGTTTACTACTATTTTAGTAGGTGGAAATCGGATGGAACCCTTGAAAGACTCAATGCAGGCTTGAACTGCCTAGAAAGATTAAGAGTAGGTAAAAATGAAACACCAAGCATGTTTTCCATTGATACACAATCCGTTAGAGCAGCGGCTTTTATTGCTGAAGATAGAGGTATAGATGGAAACAAGAAGATAAACGGGCGAAAAAGACATATAATTACAGACACACTTGGGCTTGTATGGGGTGTAGTAGTTCATGCGGCTCATCAAGCCGATGGAGTGATGGCAGAAAAGGTAGTAGAGCCTTTGCAAGGTTACATGCACCGCATGAAAAAGATTTTAGCAGACAAGGCTTACAAGAAGGTGTTTATGGATTGGGTCTATGAGAATCTTTTAGGGGTTGAGATGGAAGTATCCTCTCGCCCACCAACTAGTAATGGATTTGTTCCAATTAAGTGGAGATGGGTCACTGAAAGGACTTTTGGCATCTTCAATTTCTTCAGAAGACTTAATAAAGATCACGAAAAAACTACCCAAAGCGCAGAAGCTTGGGTGCTCTGGCAGAATTGCCAAATTGTAATTCAAAGATTAGCTTGAAACAAAAGCAAATTTTTAAACATGCTCT
>NZ_JBBPHP010000116.1:0-857 GCF_038039535.1 Catalinimonas locisalis
ATGCCATCCTACAATTTTGCGAGAATATGCGTCTGTAACCAGGCTTAGGTAAGCGAATCCATTACCTACTGGTATGTAGGTAATGTCTGAGACATATAACTGATTGATTCCGGAGACTTCCAGTCCTTCAGTCAGGTTTTTATATCGCTTATAACCATGATCTGAATAAGTAGTACGCGTCCGCCTTTTCTTAAAAGATATATGCATGTCAGCTTTACGCAAAACTTCATGGAGCTTGTCACGGCCCATTTTGATACCATGCTTTTTGCGGTAGGATACCGTCATATGGTGAAGCCTTCGTGTACCAGTACCAGGGAGATCCTGTCGTATTTTCTTCACTTTCTCGATCATCAGATGATCTCTTACATCTTGCTGTTCTTTGCGTTTTACTGCTTTATAGTAGGCATGTCTGGTGAGGCCAAGGTGGCCCCGCCAAACAATCCGCAGAGTACCCTTAAGCCTTCAGAAGGGTATCTGAGCTTCATTTTTTGGACTGTCTGGCGCGGGGCGCCCCGCGCCACGCTTTTTTTCAATCTGAATGTTAAATTCTTCCTCAGCAATGTTAATCATAGTTTCATAAGCTTCACGCTTAAGCTTTTCATATTTGGCCTGTTGCTGAGATTCTTTGAGCTGGCGTTCAAGTAATTTGATCTTTTCCTTATCGGTTAATTTTTTTGTAGCCATAGCATCTGGATTTTGATAGGGTTGGACAAAATATCTATCGTACCAACGCTGCCACTCATGAAGGAGTTTGAGAGAAATACTGAACTTATTACAGGCTTCTTCTTCAGAAAGTAAGCCCGTAGCCACAAATTGAACTGCTTTTTTCTTGGTTCTGAGAGGGAAATAAGGTTTTT
>NZ_JBBPHP010000117.1:0-802 GCF_038039535.1 Catalinimonas locisalis
GGTGGTGTTTTAAAAAGTATGATGCTCTAAATAATTGACAGCCAGAGACATTAGCGGTAGATTAGTATGTTATGAAGATACAAATTACCCTTTATTGTCCTGGCTGCCAGAGTAGCAATGTTGTTAAAAATGGTCACAAAAGCTATTTAAGGAAACAAAATTACCTTTGCAAAGACTGTCAGCGTCAGTTTATTGGTGATCATAACCTGAGTTATGCAGGCTGCCAGTCTGGACTTATGACTCGTCTGAGGCGTATGTTTGTACGAGGCATGGGCATCCGGGACATTGCCGCAGTAGAGCAGATTAGCTTGGGAAAAGTGCTACATTGGTTGACTAAACTCAAACTTGCTCCTAGGGCCAAGTACTCTCACTATGAGGAATTGGAAGTGGACGAGTTTTGGAGTTATGTGGGGCAGAAGGCTAACAAGATTTGGCTCATTTACGCTTACCATCGCACTAGCGGGGAGATCGTAGCCTGGGTGTTTGGGAAGCGCAATTATAAGACAGCCAAAGCTTTACGGAAAAAACTCAAAATACTAGGAATTAGCTATGATGTTATCGCCATTGACGATTGGAAGAGCTTTAAAAGAGCCTTTCGTGCCGACGCATGTCGGATAGGGAAAGAGTTTACTAAAGGTATTGAAGGAAATAATTGTCGGCTAAGGCACCGCATTAGAAGAGCTTTTCGCCGCTCATGTAACTTCTCAAAGAAGTTAGAAAACCACATCATTGCTTTTGAAATCGCTTTCTTTTACATCAACTTTGGTTACGTTTGATCTTTCATACTTTGTGTAACACCACC
>NZ_JBBPHP010000118.1:0-802 GCF_038039535.1 Catalinimonas locisalis
AAAATTACACTACGGTACAATTTGATTCAAGAGTAGTTTTCGTTTATTGGCATGCTTAGTCAAAGAGTCAAGGTATAGAGAGAGGTGTTCTAAGAATACTACAAAACTCTGTAGGTAGTTCTGCCATTTATCCAACCCGTGCCGCAACACACTCACCTGGGCCGAACCATGTTTTTTAATGGCAATGCGTCGTTTGTATTGCGCTAACCCATAGCAGACCGATAAGGTATAAGCCAGCACCACCAAAGCCATCATCATTCTGATTTTGTAAGCTTGCCGGACGTGTAGAGCTTCCAGATCAAAAGCGTTGCTTTTCAGGTGCTTAAACATGGCCTCTATCCGATACCTTTGTCTATAGCATTCAATAGCCAAAGCAGGAGTCACACTGCTGATCAGGCGCAGGTACTCTATCTTGCCGCTCCGGTTATGATAGGCTTTCAACACGTAGTAGTAGCGATGATCTTGCAAGGTAAATTGCTTCCAAACCACCTGCCCTACTCGGCTACGGGCCCGGTTCTCTAACTTGTTCACCGAATGGCCTCGTTGCTCAATATCGCTCTGATAATTACCTTTTCGTAAGCGTACAACCACACCTATACCGGCCTGATGTAGCATCTCAAACCACTGAGTGCCGATATACTCTCGGTCACCGACTAGGTTCAATACTTTCAGGGCGGATTGTAGCATACGCTTGCGTTGTTGCTGGCTGCTGATGCCTAGTTTAGCTAAGTCATGCCACCAAATGGGAACACTTACCCCTCGGTAAAGCACACTCAGGGTGAGAAAGTGATAGGTTTTGCCG
>NZ_JBBPHP010000119.1:0-771 GCF_038039535.1 Catalinimonas locisalis
AACGGCCGATGCATATGTGCGCCGACTTGTTTGCTGTTTTACTTTCTTTCATCAAGATTGCTACTTGGAGCAACTAATGAGCTAGCTAATAAATGCCAGGCTCACATATGCATTTTGTTCTCGGCAGTTCAATCTTTTCTAATATGATACTCGATACCAATTTTTTTCAAGTTTTAAATTTTTATCATCACCAGTATCCCAACTAATTCTTTCGTCTAGCTCATCAATTTTTGATTGATCATCTGTGTATACAAAAGCTGAATAATGATCTAAGAATCCTCTATTTATGTAAAACTTTATCGTTACAACATCATTTTTTCCACGGTATATGACTATATCATTTCCTCCATTTGATATTGGTGGAAAACTCCACTTCTTTAATGGACAAACTCCGTTATTATAAGGGTTATCAGGTACTAACTCACCTCTTTTTACCATTTCAACGATACTCTCCCTACTAGATTTTCTAAGATGCCAATCTAATTTTTCAATTTGTCCTATTAAAAATATTGAGCTAATACCTACAACTAATGCTGAAATTGAACCAACAGCTTCAAATTTCGTCTTTTGCTTATTCTCACCATCAAATAATCGCTTAAGTAAGATGATTGTTAAAATTGCCCCGAACAACATATAAAGCGGTACAATAAGTAAAGCAATCATTCCAAATGTGTAGTAATATACTAATGGCGCTTGAAGCACTGCCAATATTAAAACTAGAATGGTAAGGATTGTATTGAAATTTTTCTTCATCTTACAATTGCCGAGAAC